>BEIM01000070.1 GCA_002898995.1 bacterium HR36 | reverse complement strand
ATTTGCGGAATCACACCCGCGAGCGCGTTTCCCGAACCACGGGGGGCTAACGCCCCCCCCGCTCCTGTACCGCGCGACGAACGCATGCGAACAGTTTTGTCCGAAGTTCGTCAGCGAACCTGTGCGGTATCAGCCTTGCGAATGTGCATGCGCGAACCACGGGGGGCTGACGCCCCCGCTCCTGCGCTGCACGATGAACGTCCGCCAGCGATATAGCGACATTTGTGAACGATGAATGCCCGTCGGCCGCTCTTGCGAATGGTGTACGTTTACAGCCGGGGCGGTCGCGGTTTTTGTCTAAAGCAGTCAGGGCGCCACGGCGGGCTAACGGGTGGGGATGCTACGGCGTGTTCATCAGGCGCGCGGCTACAAGTGCAGAAACAAAACCAGCTGACCCAAAGGGCCAGCTGGCCAACCGGAAGTGCCCGTCGCTGGGAGAGCTTAGTTGCGGATCCAGGCTCTTTCCCTCAGAAGAGTGTTCTTGTCATCCAGTTCGCGTTTCAGCGTAGTGATTCGTTTCTGCAGACGGGCGATGGTTTGAGGGCTGGCTCCTGTAAGCACAGCCTGGTAATACTCAGCAAGGGCCTGACAGAGGTTGGCGAAGGTGTGAGCACAATCTACGACTTCTGGAGCCACATTAGTTGTAGGCAGGCGGCGCAGTTGGGCTGCCAGCTCGGTGTACAGTCGCACCAGCATTTGTATGTCTCCCCGAGCCATGGCCAATTCAACCTGAGGTTTATAGCGGTTTTCCAGTTCATTACACTTCGCCAGGTAGGCCAGGGTAGTCTGGCGCAGCTGCTGCACTTGATCAGGACGCGGAAATTCCTGGTCATCAGTTAGGCTATCATCTAGGTTTGCCGCTGGGTCGTCATTGGCCATGACCTCGACCGCAATGGTTACGCGGACATCGGTGGTTGTGCGGTGCGGATTAGCGACAACGACCTGATATTCGCCAGGCGTCACAGGGCGTACCAAGGGAGGATTGTCTCGAGTTTGTCGGCCAGCAAGGAGCACCTGCTGTTGCTGAGTTTCGACACGCACGCTTACATAAGGAACCTGCCTGGGTTCGACGGCTACGATCAGACGCACCGGTCGCCGCAGCGTGAGCCCTAGTTCCAGCGTTTTCCCTGCTTCGATGCGGTAATCCTTACGATGCAGAATCTCCGGCTGGCGGGCGTCCGAGGTGTTTGGCTCGGATTCGCCGCGGTCAGACTCTTCTTCACGCTGGGTCTGCTGCCGGCCCTGAACCTGGCGTGGCCTGAGGTAGTCTCGGATTTCTTCGGGGCTGAGGCTGGCCGATTCGTCGTCCAGCAACTCATACAGGTGCCGCAAGCTCAGAGCGAAATTCGTATTTTGGGCCTCCCGGGCAACTAGCGTGTTGTTAGCGATGACACGCCCTTGCCTATCAAAAAGCGGCCCGCCACTATTGCCGGGATTGAGGGCCGCATTCGTTTGCAGGAACCTCATTCCTTCTACTTCCCGTTCCAGACCGGAAACAATGCCCGTGGTCACCGAAACCGGTAACACGAGGCCAGGGGCAGCTGATGGATGTCCCAGTGCGAACACAGGCTCGCCCAGGCGCGGCCGATGGTTTTCCGATGCCAAGGGCAACGGCTGAATACGACGTTCTCGCAAGTCGGTTTGAATCCGACGGCAATCAATCAACGCAACATCCGCCTTGCGGGAAATCCGCCAGACGCGCAGGTCAGAAGGCTGCGGGGTATACGCGGTGCGTCCCTGAGTGTCCAGCAGAAAGATGACGTTGAATTGCCCACCCCCTTCCAGGACATGCCGATTTGTACACACGTAAAGTTTACCGTCATGCTCGATAACAAACCCGGAACCGTATTGACCAGTCTCGCACACGATAGCCGGCACCGAGGGCACGGCGTTCTTCACCAGTTCCTCAAGCGTGGCTTCCTGAGCGCGGAGATGCTGGTGCCAACACAATACCAGTGCCATAGCGACAAAAACTGCGACAAGGCGGTCCATGAAAATGCGGATCAGGCACATCCAGGCAGTTCTGAGAGCAATTGCTGGAATTTGCCGGGTGGGCTGTCCATTGACGCGAGCGGTTGCGATGGCGTGCAGCATGGCCAGAGCTCCTTGTGATGTTTGCCGACTGTTGCGGCTTGACTCTTCTGGACACCAGAGCAAAGCCCGTTGCCTTACTCCTGGTGGAACCTCATTTGGTTCACCAGTAACAACGTTCCCCCCTTACATGTGGAACGGACGGACACCTTCAGGACAACCGGTGCATTCGTCGGGTAGAATTTTTCCGTCGCCAGCGCATTCTGGCATTAACGGCGTATGTTTCGCGTGACCTCTTGGGCAAACGAGTCGGCGAGACGCTAATTTCGATGTCAACGGGCGTTTTCCGGCAGAGCAATGGCTCGGGCCATTATTCGTTCCACTGATGCGCCCGGAATGCCATGTGTCCTCATTTGATGAAAGATCAGGTCTGCGCAAATCATGGTGCTGCAGCGACCTCACAGCGAGTGTGGTTCTCCCTCCGGAAATCTTGGGAGAAGGCTACTTAGCACACTTTCATTCTGCAGGTGAGAGTAGGCGACCGCAAAAACAGCGTTTCCCGCGGTTACCTAGAGCACATCGAACATCACGATATCGTGCTTAGCGTGTTCGAGGCTGACGCCTGGTGACATCAGAGAACAATGAATCAACTGGGGGCATCACGCTTGCGTTTGTCTGGCGCTGCCGAATCTCCTTTGGCAGACGCGGCCTTGAGGGGCATGAACTTCAGCGTACCCGTGCTGGCCGTTCGTATTTCCGTGGTTCTGGTTCGGGCACAGCTTGCAGGAGCATCTCGATAATGTCCTCGGAGGTTTTTCCTTCAGCCTGGGCCTGGAAGTTGACACTAATGCGATGCCGCAGCACAGGAATGGCAACCCGGCGAACATCATCGTAGGAGACGGTGAACCGGCCATCCATAGCGGCAAAGGCTTTGGCACCGAGGATCAGGTACTGCCCGGCTCGCGGTCCAGCTCCCCAGTCCACCCATTGATTGACAAATTCGGGTGCTTCGGGAGTCTTGGGCCGGGTTGCCCGCACCAATTGCGTCACGTAGTCCACCACCAGATCGCTCACCGGCACGCTCCGCACCAGACGCTGCAAGTTGACTATCGCTTTGGCACTAAGCACTTTCACCAGTTCGGGCGATTCGTCTTTGGTAGTGGTGGCCAGAATGCGTTTTTCTTCCTCATACGAGGGATAATCCACTTTGATGTTAAACATGAAGCGGTCAAGCTGAGCTTCGGGAAGAGGATAGGTACCTTCTTGCTCAATAGGGTTTTGCGTAGCCAGGACGAAGAAAGGTTCGGGGAGATTGTAGGTCTGCTGACCGACGGTGACCTGGCGTTCCTGCATGGCCTGAAGCAAGGCGGCCTGGGTCTTGGGCGGGGTGCGGTTGATTTCGTCAGCCAGCACGATGTTGGCAAAAATTGGCCCCGGTACAAAACGAAAACTCCGCCGGCCCGTCTGCTCATCAATATCCAGAATCATAGTGCCGGTAATGTCGGTGGGCATCAGGTCGGGGGTGAACTGGATGCGTTTGAAGGAAAGGTCGAGGATTTGGCTGATGGTGCTGATCATGAGGGTTTTGGCCAAGCCAGGGACGCCGACCAGCAAACAGTGTCCCCGGGCAAAGATGGCGGCGAAGATTTGTTCGATAACTTCATTTTGGCCGACAATGACCCGACGGAGTTGGTCGAGCATTCGCTGGCGAGTTTGCGCGAACTGTTCGAGGATAGCCGCTATCTGGTCGCCTGCTGCCGCCGACACGCTGAATCTCCTTGCTTGGTCGCGCCTGGGAAGACAGACGTTCTTATTAGCGTCGTTTACTCATTGTAAATCACGCCGCAAAACGAAGCAACTCAGCAGATGTGTTTCGCTAACCCGCTTCGGCGGGAGCCGTGATTAGCGGGCTAGTTTCGAGTTCCTGCACGATGATTTCATTGAGTTTGGCAGCAGCCAGGCGGGCAGCCATACCCACAGCGTTACGAATCGCCTTGGCCCCGCTGGCACCGTGGCAAATGATACAGACGCCATCAATACCCAATAGCGGCGCTCCGCCTTGTGAGCTGTAGTCGTAAGTCTCGACGAGTTGGTGAATGACGTGCTGCGCCCGTTCGCGTTCGACTTCAAGGTGCTGGGCTAATTCCGAAGCGGTGACCTGCATGATGAAGTCAAAAACGCCCTCGCATACTTTCAGCACCACGTTGCCGACGAATCCATCACTAACAATAACATCAGCAACACCGCGATGAATGTCGCGGCCTTCAATGTTGCCGAGAAACTGGTCGCGGAGCGGGCTGTTGTCGAAAAGGGCGTGAGTTTCTTTGGCCAGCTCGTGCCCTTTCGCTTCTTCGGTGCCAACGTTCATCAAGCCGATGGTAGGTTTAGCTTTCTTAAGCACGTGCTTGGCGTAAATGGCTCCCATGACGCCGTATTGGTATAAGTGCATAGGTCTGGGGCTGACGTTCGCCCCGACATCGAGCAAAACGCAGGGGCCCTTCATGGTTGGCATGGTGGCAGCAATTCCGGGCCGGCTGACATGGGGTAGGAAACGTCGCAAGCGCAAACCGGCAGCGACCATGGCTCCTGTGTTGCCCGCGGAAACAATTGCTTCGACCTTGCGTTCCGCCAGCAGTTGCCACAGCCGCACGATCGAGCTATCTGGTTTTTGCCGCAGCCCGGCCACCGGGCTGTCTTCCATGGTGATCACCTGCGAGCAGTGGAAGATGTTGCACCGTTCGGCGTCTTTGGGCGGTAGTTGGCCAACCTCAGCCAACGCCTGCTGGATGGCCGACTGCTCGCCTACCAGGATGATCCGCAGAGAGTTGTCGGCTTGGAGTGCCTCGATTGCCCCGGCAACAATCGGCCCCGGGGCGTAATCGCCACCCATAGCATCCACGGCGATTCGCATGGTTCATTTCCCTTTCTCAGAACGATAACGCCCGAAAGGATGTCAAGAGCTGTGCGTGTTACCCCACCATGGCCCGGCGACTACTTTTCGGTTTTTTCACGTGGCGCGTAATCCTTCTCGCGGTACTTGCCACAGTTAGGACATACCCGGTGCGGCAGCACAGGCTCCTGACAATAAGGGCAATAGCTGATCTGGATGGGCGTAGCGTGCAAATGGCTGCGGCGTTTGCCTTGTCTGCTGCGCGAAGTTCGTCGCTTCGGAACAGCCATGAGAATACCTTCCCTTATAGTATTTCAAAGCGTGGCAGAGGCAAAAATATAACGCTGGGCCGATCTGTACGCCCAGCGATTTGCTTAATGTTATCGGGGAGCCGTACTGTTGTCTACACGCGCATCGGCTGGCAAACGCAGGACGGTACCCGGAGAAAGCTGGTTGACGTCCTGAATGACGTCGCGATTGAGGCGGAAGATCTCAGGCCAGCGATCGCCACTGCCCAAGGTACGCTTGGCAATCAGCCAGATCGTGTCATTGGGTTGCACGCGATACAGTTTGTAAGCGCTAGAATTGGCTGGGGCAGGACTGATGGTAGGTGAGACAGGGGCCACCGGCGGGGTAATGGGTAAGGTGGTAGCCGGGGATTTGCCCGTACCTGGAACAGTTGCTGAACTAACGCCGAGCAGATGCGGGTAGCGCCGTTGTAGGATTTCGCCAGGGGGCAGCAGGATGGTAGAGCCGACACTCAGCTGCGTTACGCGGGGATCACGTTCGCGGTTGTACTGGGCCAAAGCGGAAGCAAAACGTTCGGAGGCATATTTCTGGCGGCTGATGCTCTCCCAGGTATCACCTGGCCTAACGTTGTAACGCTGGACTTCGTAGTCGAGTACCTCGACCTTACCAGCAGGCGTCGGTTGGGGCGCAACTTTCACGGGGTAGGCATCGGGCGCTGGCGGGCTAAACGGCTGCGTTTGCGGACGAACGGTAATGGGAATGGCGTCTTCGGGTTTGGGTTTGCTTTCCCGGCTCGCAACCAGCGAAGTCGGCGCGGGTGGCGCGGAGTAACTGCGATCAAAAGCGTCGGAGGGCGGCGGCGTCGGAACGATTACGGGCGCCGCAGGAGTTGTCGGCGAAGTTGACGGATTACCTGCGGGTTTGGTTTCGGGCTCGCTGGCCCCGGGAACGAAATTCGGACGCGAAGCGGGTAGCGATGACAGATTGTTGGGGTTGGTCGGGTTAGCGACGGCTGGTGAGGTAGGCGTAGCGGTTGGTTTCCCTGTGGCGGGAGATTCTTGCGAAGAAGCGGGCTTGGGAGTAACGAGAGTTGGAACGGGAGGGGGTGACGGAGTTGGAATGGCGCTGGGCTTTGATGGGTCAGCCGGTTTGTTGACTTCGGGGGCCACAGGCGCTGGGCTTGGCGGCGGTGGGAAAATGGTCGGCGGAGGCGCAGGGCTTGATGGGAGAGGCTCGGATGACGGCGGGGCAGTCGTCCGCACTTGCACTGAGGAATCTTCCGGTTTGCTGCTGGGCTTGCCCCCAGCTTGCACTTTCTCGGTTTCGGGTAAGGTAATCGGTGGCTTGTTTTCGACGATAATCGGCGGTGGTGGCGGAAAACTTTCCGGGTTTGACGCGGTTGGTGTTGCAGCCTGCGTTGCACTCAAAGATGGCTGAGATATGGGAGGCTCAGCTTCTGGATTACCGCGAATCTCGGCCTGGAACGGCGCTGGTTTTTCCTCGTTACGGGCACTGCTGTCCGCAGGCGGGCTCGACTCCGATTTTGCTGGCACGACCTGCAGAGTCGTTGTCGCTGCCGTCCCTTTTTCGGCGACTTCCAGCGCGCGCGGTTTCAAAAAGTAGAGCTTGTAAACCAAAGCTCCAGCGACCAAGACAAACACCGCGCCTGCAATACTCAAACCCACCTTCGTTTCTCTGGTCATGCTTCGCCTCCTTGCATTCTCTTCCTGTCTGGCAAACCCGATGAATAGCCTCTGCGGGTTGTGTGAGCAACACTGCTTTGCCTACGCCCCGGTATACCGGGTTATGCCTCGTAGCGTAACAGCAGATCGCCCGCGGCCACCTGGGTGCCTGGCTGCACGAGGATTTCCGCGACCCGGCCGCTGCGTTCCGCGTAAATCGTCATTTCCATCTTCATCGCTTCCAGGCTGAAGAGTTTCTGCCCTTTCTCAACCATTTCGCCAGGCTGCACCATGACACGCACGACCAGGCCCGGCATCGGAGCACCGACTTGGTTGAGGTCGGTGGGATCTGCTTTGGGATGCGCTTTCTGTTCACGGGCCAGCCCCCGATCGGTGACCACCACTTCGCGAGGTTGGCCGTTCAACTCGAAAAACACCAGCCGCGTCCCATCCGGATGCGGGTCGCCCACCGTCAGAAACTTGATAATCAGTGTCTTGCCTTTCTCGATGTCCACGCTGATTTCCTCGCCCGGTTCCATACCGTAAAAGAAGACTGGCGTCGGCAGGACACTGGTGTCGGAGTACTTCTGCTGGTGCTGGGCGAACTCCAGGAAGACGCGGGGATACAAAGCATAAGAGAGCACCTCACGGAACGCTACCGGCCGCTGCAGCCGCTTTTCCAGTTCGGCACGCATGCGGTCGAAATCAGCAGGCGGCAGTGAAGTACCAGCGCGCTCGCGCAACGGCTGGCGCTCGCCGAGAATCCGTCGCTGCAGCGCTTCGGGAAAACCACCAGGCGGCAAACCGAGCCGGCCTTCAAAAAACTCGATCACCGATTCGGGAAACGCCAGCACGCGGTGCGGATCGAGGATGTCCTCGGGCTTGAGGTTGTTCGCGACCATGAACAAAGCCATGTCGCCCACGACTTTGGATGTGGGCGTTACCTTTACGATGTCGCCAAAAAGTTTGTTCACTTCCGCATACATGCGCCGCACTTCCTGCCAGCGACCTTCCAGCCCCATCGCCTGAGCTTGCTGGTACAGGTTGGTGTACTGACCGCCCGGCATTTCGTGCAAATACACCTCCGCCGAGGAAGTGCGTTGCACGCCTTCAAACGGCGCGTAATACTGACGCACAGCTTCCCAATAGTCGGCAGCGGTTTGTAAGTCCTCGAAGCGTAACGGGCTGGCTCGCCTGGTGAACCGCACCGCCTCTACCAGCGAATTTAAATTGGGTTGGCTACTGGTACCCGAAAGCGGCGCCATTGCACCGTCCACAATGCTCACACCCTCTTCCGCGGCTAGAATATAGCTCGCCGCTTGTACTCCCGCCTGGTCATGCGTGTGGAAATGAATAGGGATACCGATCTCCTGCCTTAACGCTCGCACCAGTTGCTGCGCCGCATAAGGCTTGCATAAGCCCGCCATATCTTTGATGGCCAGCAAATTGGCGCCCCGCTTCTCGAGCTGTTTCGCCAGTTCTACATAGTAACGCAGTGAGTATTTTTGGCGGGCAGGGTTGAGGAAATCTCCGGTGTAGCAAATGGCAGGTTCGCAAAGCATACCCGCTTCGCGCACCGCTTCGATGGCCACTTCGAGATTCGGCAGCCAGTTGCAGGCATCGAAGATACGAAACAAATCGATCCCCGCTTGGGCCGCCTCTTTCACAAAGGCGCGCACGACATTGTCGGGATAGTTGGCGTAGCCCACGGCATTGGAGCCACGCAAAAGCATCTGAAACAGGATGTTCGGGATGCGTTCCCGCAGTTGCGCCAACCGGTCCCAGGGGCACTCTTTCAAAAAACGCATAGCCGTGTCAAAGGTCGCGCCGCCCCACATTTCCAAGGAAAACAAATCCGCCAGGCGATGCGCGTAAAAATCCGCGATTTGCACCATGTCATAGGTGCGCATCCGCGTAGCGAGTAGCGACTGGTGGGCGTCACGAAACGTCGTGTCGGTAAAAAACAACTGTTGTTGATCCAGAATCCATCGGCTAAAACCATCAGGCCCCAGTTCTCGCAAGACATCGCGTAGACCGCGAGGCACCTCTGCAGATTCGCGAGCCGGTAATGCTGGTACGGGCGCTGGCTCACGTGGCACTCGTTTCCGCCATTCCGCCGTCGTCCGTGCCTCTTTGCCCAGCGTCGGATTCCCGTTGACGATCACTTCTGCCAGGTAGGTCAATAATTTGGTTGCCCGATCTTGCCGCGGAGGGAAACGGTAAAGTTCAGGCGTTTCGTCAATAAACCGCGTGGTCACTTCGCCTCGCAGCACCGCCGCGTGCGTCACCAGATTGATCAGGAAGGGAATGTTTGTCTTCACACCGCGTACGCGGAATTCCTGCAAGCTTCGCTCCATGCGCCGCAAGGCATCCTCCAACCGCCGACCACGGGCTGTTACCTTCACCAGCAGCGAATCATAAAAGGGCGTAATCACCGCTCCGCTGAAGGCCGTCCCTGCATCCAACCGAATTCCCATCCCGCTCGCGGAGCG
The DNA here is from genome assembly GCA_002898995.1 of bacterium HR36. Lineage (GTDB taxonomy): Bacteria > Planctomycetota > Planctomycetia > Gemmatales > HRBIN36 > HRBIN36. The sequence continues at coordinate 1,880 of BEIM01000070.1, read as the reverse complement.
ATAATGCGATAAGCGCCCATAGTCGGGTAGGAACTTGTTCGCCGGGTCTTCCGTCGTTACACGGCACTGCACCGCAAAGCCAGTTACCGTGACACTGCGTTGGTCTCCGAGATCGATTTCCGGGTGCGACAGGGGGTAGCCTTGCGCCACCAAAATCTGGCACTTGACGATATCGTACCCCGTAACTTCCTCGGTCACCGTGTGCTCTACCTGAATCCGCGGGTTCACCTCGATGAAGTAAAACTGCCCAGTATCAACGTCATATAGGAATTCCACCGTGCCGGCGTTGTCCAGGCGAACGATTCGACCAAGAGCCAGGGCGGCCTCGAGGATTTGCTGGCGAATGCGCGGGTCGAGGTTCGGTGCGGGCGCCATTTCCACCATTTTCTGGTGCCGGCGTTGCAGCGAGCAGTCGCGCTCATACAGATGCACCAGGTTGCCATGTTGGTCGCCTAGCAGCTGCACCTCGATATGACGCGCTCGTCGGACCAGTTTTTCCAGAAACACGTCAGGAACACCAAAGGCTGTACCTGCTTCCCGCCGGGCTTGTTCCAATGCGTCGGCCAGTTGGGCCGCATTCTCCACGACACGCATGCCCCGGCCACCGCCCCCCATCGCCGCCTTCACCATCACCGGATAACCGATCCGCTCCGCTTCTTTTTGTGCTTCCGCTAGGTCTGCAACTGATTTTTCGGTGCCTGGCAACACTGGCACACCTGCTTGCTGGGCCAGATGGCGGGCCAATACTTTGTCTCCTAGCTGCTCGAGCACCTCGGTACGTGGCCCGACGAAAATTAGCCCTGCTTCTCGGACCGCACGCGCAAACTGCGGATTCTCCGACAAGAACCCATATCCCGGATGGATCGCATCCACCTCGTGCTGCAACGCTAACGCAACTATGCCCTCGATATCCAGGTAGGCACGGATCGGTTCGCCTGGTTGACCCACGCGGTACGCTTCATCCGCCTTGAACCGATGCAGGGCAAAGCGGTCCTCATGCGAATAGATCGCTACTGTGCGTATCCCCAATTCGTGGGCTGTCCGGAAGACCCGAATGGCAATCTCGCTGCGATTGGCTACCAGTAGTTTGCGAATCGGTCGAATTTCCATGGCCTCTCCGTTTTCTTCGCGCCAGCATAAGTATATACGCGCCGGCCAGCGCCACGCCGTTCCCTGCTGTTCACCTCTCGCCAGCCGTATCCCTCTGCGAAACCTCAGCCAGCACCGTTACCGAAAGCTACCGCGCCACTGTGTACCTTGCAGCGTGGCGGATGCTGTGCACGGAACATCAGCTATAGCTTCACCGAAAGCGCCCGCGGGGGCCGTGGCGGCCCATATCGGCCCAGCCGTGGAACATCAGCTATAGCTTGACCGAAAGCCCTTACAATGGGCCACTTCGTGCTCCTTCGGCAGTCACTCTTTTGCCAACGCATACTCGTTGCTAGGCCCCCCTTTCTGCCACACTTCGCCTAAACTTATACTTCACTGGGTACATGAGACCCGCGCCGTGTTTTGGCACATACGCTGTGCCAAACCAAACCTCCCGCTCCCGCAACGATTTCTCGAAGCACGCCTTTCCTCAATTTCCAATTAATGTAAGAAACCAACCGGTCAGCGGTGGGTTCGTCAAGTATGGCGCACTGCGAGCGGGCTTGGTCGGCCAAAGCAAGCCCTTTCCCGCTAACAGCAAACCGTGGCAAATTTATGCCGGCGGTGCCGGTCAAATCGTGGTCTTACCAACCGGTGATTACTTCGCCGCCCGCTCGTGTTGCCAATGCCGGAAGAATTTGCCCTGCCTGGTAACTCAAAAACCGCACTGCACCATCGCCCAATAAGAAATGTGCACCGCCAATATGCAGGCTCCAAAAGTGGAACACGTC
>BEIM01000069.1 GCA_002898995.1 bacterium HR36 | reverse complement strand
CCGATCTTGCTTGCAGCGGTCGAAAGCCGCTATCGTCTCGGCGAAGAAGCGGCGGCGGGGATAAAGATGCTGGCCTTTTTCGTTGAACGGATACTGGCCATGTTCGCCGATGAGTAACACGCCGTCCACCACCAGTTTGTTGCCGCCCAGTGTCAAGGCCTCGTCAATGCTTTTGCATAACCGGTAACCATGTTTCTTGGCCAATTCGCGGCTCATGTCGTTAGCAGGGAACTGATCCACGTACATGCTCACCACTTCCAATTCGGGGAAACCTCCTCCCTTGTGGTCGAAACCTTCGAGAATTTTGCCAACAATCACGTCAGCGTGAGAGTTGAGGCGATATTCGGTAACGATAGCGGCTACGCGATTTTTCCCTTTCACGTTCGCTCTCCGAGCTCAGCGTCTGCTGGCAAGCACCACCACTATGCAGTCGGGCTTTTTGCCTAGCTTGGCTACGTGCCGGGAGTATCGCAGACAGGAGGTTACGCGGATGGACGGCGGCCTGCTGGTTCGATCAAGCCTTCCAGCGGACTGGAAGCAGAAGCATAAAGTTTCTTGGGAATGCGTCCTGCCAGATAGGCCTGGCGACCTGCCTGCCAGGCCCAGCGCATCGCCCAGGCCATGCGCACTGGATCTTTGGCTTGCGCCACCCCTGTATTCAAGAGCACGCCATCACAACCTAACTCCATAGCGATCGTCACATCGCTAGCTGTTCCTACGCCCGCATCCACAATCACGGGATAGTTCGGGTCGTCTTCCTTCAGGTACTCGAGGATGATGCGGATATTGTTTGGGTTCAAAATCCCTTGGCCACTGCCAATCGGACTTCCCGCTGGCATGACGCTGGCTGCTCCTGCTTGCTTCAGCCGGCGCGCCAAAATGGGATCATCCGTCGTATATACGAGCACTTGAAAACCTTCAGCCACCAACCGCTCCGTGGCTTGCACCGTGGCTATCGGATCGGGCAGTAGCGTCTTGGGATCGCCAAGCACCTCCAGCTTCACCCAATCGGCCCCAGGATTACCATAACCCTGGAGGACCTCGCGGCCCAAACGGGCATGCCGCACCGCATCCTCCACAGTGTAACAGCCAGCGGTGTTCGGCAGAATCGTGTATTTTTGGGGGTCTATGAAGTCCAAAATGTTGCGTCCTTGCTTGTCGAACAATCGTTCCCGGCGCACTGCCACCGTCACAATCTCGCATCCGCTCGCCTCGTGGCATTGTTGCATGATCTCGAAACTGGGATACTTGCCCGACCCCAAAATCAGCCGACTGCGAAAGCGCAATTTGCCGATAATCAGCGGCTGATCTTCTGGTTCGCTCAACTCGCCGCCACCTACAAGTGTGACCACCTCGATGCGATCGCCTGGCTGAATCACGTACTGGTCATGCTGGGTACGGGGCACGAGTTGCTGGTTGACTTCCACAGCAACCCGCCGCGGGTCTAAATCCAACCGTGCTAGGAGGTTCGCCAAGGTTTGGCCGCGCGGGACACGCTGGCGTTCGCCGTTGAGCCAAATCTCGATTTCACCTGGCACCATAAGAGCGTCTGACTCGAATGCCACCACCGAAGCAGTATAGACGTACATAGCGGATTGTCCTCGGTTCAGTGTTCCTATGGTGATTGTAGGCAGAGACGCAGCGCGCCGGCCGAATCACTTGGGGTCTTGTGCTCACCGAGGACACGCCGTTCAACTGATTTCCCAGCCTTTGCGGTATTGCTTGCGGAGGAACCGTTCGGCTTCGGGATCGTTCACCGCGCGACAATTTAGGGCATCCCAGTGAATCGGCCGACCCAACCGATAGGCCGCCACTCCCAGAAGCACTGTCTCCGTGAGAGGCCCGGCATAGCCGAAATGACACAACGGCTGGCCTCCTTGTTTGCAGGCTTCGACCCACTCGCGGTGATGGCCACGCGACTCGGGTATAAAAGGCTTTGGCCGCGCATATTGGGCAAAGCGGTCTTCGGGGAGCAGCCGATGGTTGCTATAGTCCGCGATCAACATCCCTTTGCTGCCAACAAAGAGCACACCATCGCCCCATTTCGGTAGCAGTCCTGGTTCATCAAAATACTTGGGCCGTTTGCCGCCATCGTACCAGGTAAGCTTGACGGGCGGCAGGTTATCGCGAGCCGGGAATTCGTAATGTACGATGAGCCAGACGGCAGCAGATTCAGGATGGGGCGGCGGGCCTTCTGCGGCTACCACTGTCGGGTGCCGGAGCTTTAACGCCCAGAACGCCAGGTCTATGTAATGGCAACCCATATCCGCCAGAGTTCCCCCGCCGAAATCCCACCAGCGTCGCCACCAAAAGGGCACGTAAGTCGGATGGTACGGCCGATAAGGCGCCGGCCCTAACCACAAATCCCAGTGCAGGCCTTCTGGTACCTGTGGCGTTTCCTTTGGACGATCCACACCGCCAAATGACCGGCCACACCACAAGTGTACCTCACGCACTTCGCCGATCACCCCGCTTTGGATCAACTCCACCACTCGCCGATAATTGCTCGCCGCGTGGATCTGCGTGCCCATCTGGGTCACGCGCTTCCCTCGAGCTGCGGTCTGTGCCACCAATCGCGCTTCGTGTACAGTGTGCGTAAGCGGTTTCTCGCAATAAACGTGGCAGCCCGCTTTCAACGCCAACAGCGTCGCAGGCGCGTGCGTATGGTCCGGCGTGGACACAATCACCGCTTCCAGTTTCTCCTTGTCCAGCATCTGGCGAAAGTCCGTGTAGAATTTCGCGGCACGGAACTCCTCCCGCATGGCCGCCACTTCTTTTCGACTCTCATGGACATCGCACAGGGCTACAATTTCCCCGCCTGCTCCAGCAACATTCTTGATGTTGTAGGTGCCTTGTCCGGCAATGCCAATGGCCCCAACCTGCAAACGCTCATTGGCCGCATAGCTCAAAGCACCACCTCGCGCAATCCACCATCCTGTAGCTAAACTCGCAGTTTGCAGGAAAGTTCGCCGTTTCATATTCCACCCCCCTGTGATTGCGCGGCCAACCCGTTCGCAGGTCGGTCACCGCAGTTCCCTCGCTGACACCGATTGCACGCCATTGTACTGAAGCCCGGCTGGTCTGTCAGGGGTGAACTTGTTGCAGCGGTTTCCCGCACTTTGCCGATATTAGGGGATGTAACGGCAAATACGTCCGCAGACAGTGTCGCCGCTATGCTCGGGCGCACATAAGTGCGGGCTATTCGATCGGGAAACTAAGGAGCGCGAGTATGACGTGGCATCGCTCGGTAAAGCAATTCGCCCTTCGCTGTGTGGCGCTGGCATTAGGCGGAATACTCGGCATCTGTGCAGTACAGGCCGCCCCAACGGTCGAGCAAATGCTCGCTTTTCAACCGCGGCAGAAAGGTGTCGCCATCTCAACACCCAGTCCGCAAGAATATCCCCGCTGTCAGGTGGAGCTTGTTCAAGGCACACAACCCGGCGCCACGGGCTGGGAGCTTCGCGATCCGCAAGGCCGACCCTTGCGCAGATACATGGACACCAACGGCGATCGTTATCCCGACCAATGGTGCTACTACAAGGATGGCGTCGAGGTCTACCGTGAAGTGGATAGCAACTTCAACGGCAAAGTGGATCGCTACCTGTGGTTGCATAGCGCCGGGATGAAAATCGGTGTCGACCAAGATGAGGATGGCGTGATTGATGACTGGCTTGCTCTTTCGCCCCAGGAATTAAGTCAGCTCGCCGCCCAAGCGATTGCCACTAAGGATTTCCGCCTGTTTCAGACTTTGTTGGTCAAGGAGTCAGACTTGCAGGCATTAGGTTTGCCACAGCGGGAAATTGAACGCATTCGCGAACTGCGCAAATCCACGCAGCAAAAATTCCAAAATCTTTGCGCGTCCCTGCCCCACCTCAACGACACCACGCGATGGCTGCATTTAGATATTGCTGCCCCCGGACGCATTCCCGCTGACACGTATCGAATGAAGCGCGATGTGCTCATGATTTACCGCAGCCTCCTCATCATCGAAACTGCCGGCAAGCAAGATGTCATCCCGCTGGGCGAAATGGTGCTGGTCGGCGAAGCGTGGAAACTGGTGGACCTCCCCAGCCAACAATCTGTGGTGGAAAACACTTCGACAGCTATACCCGATGAGCTCCAGGCCCTGCTCAAAAAATTAGCCGAGTTAGATCAGAAACATCCACCCGCCACTTCGCCAGGGCCTAATGCAGCGCTGGCTCGCTTTTATCTCGACCGCGCTCAGCTTATCGAGGCGATCCTTACCAAAGTCAAAGAACCCGCCGACCGTATCCTTTGGGTGAAACAGCTGGCGGATACACTAAGCTCCGCAGCTCAAGCCAGTCCCCAGAGCGACCGCACTGCCTACCAACGCTTGGTAGCCCTCGCGCAGCAGATGCAACGTAGTGAACCCGGCTCGGACTTAGCAGCTTATGTCACCTTCCGCGAAATTCACACCGACTACGCGATCAAATCAGGATTAGCCTCTAAGCCCGAAGATATCCTTACCTTGCAAAACCGCCACGTCGAACGACTCGTCCAATTCGCTAAGTCCTTCCCTAAAGCTCCAGAAACCGCCGAAGCTCTATGGCAGATCGCCATGCATCTGGAATTGCAGAATAAAGAGGCGGAGGCCAAAACATATTACCAGCAATTGGTGCGCCATTTCCCGCCCAGTAATCCTAATGTCCTCAAGGCTCAAGGAGCGCTGCGCCGCCTGAACTTAGAGGGCAAATCCTGGGAATTGACAGTGCCTGTCGTTAGCCTCAACGGTCAAAATTATCATCCCGCTTCCTTGCAAGGTAAGGTGGTGATCGTCTATTACTGGGCGAGTTGGTGTAAGTCCGTACCCGAGGATTTTGCCCGCCTGCGTAAATTGCAGCAGGATTTAGGCAGCCAGACAGTCGAAATCGTCAGCATCAACATTGATGAGAATCAAGCGGAAGCGGTGGCGATATTGCGTAACACTAATGCTCCAGGAATTCAGCTTTACGCTGGTGGCGGTCCGGAGGGCCCCGCGGCCAGTTATTATGGCCTGATGGCGTTTCCACACTTATTCCTGATCGGTCGGGACGGGAAAGTCCTCAACCACGCCCTGGAGCTTTCCAGCCTCGAGGCCAGTGTCCGCAAGGCCGCTAGCCGCTAAATATCTCAATCGTCAGGTTTCGAGACAAGGCACGGGCCGGCTAAGTCCGGCCCGTGTGTGCTAAGTTAGTTATCAATGCGCGACTAATTTGCGCACTAAACGCGCATTAATTCGCCGACGCTGGGAGCAGACGCATCTTGAGTGGGCAGCGCTGGGGATTCCGCTAAAGACCAGCCAGTCTTCAACCCCAACACAAACCACGCCAATACCACGGCACCCAGTGCGAATATAGTGTCGCCAATAACACGGAGCCAGCGCAAGACATTAAGCAAGGGTTGTTGCAAAAACTCCGCCGACCGTGCATACCATAAGCCTCGTTCCACGCTCGCCCAGGTTTGCAATAGTCCCACCGGCAACAGCGAAAGTAGCACCATCAGTGCCAGCCCTATATTAATGGCCCAGAACGAAAATGCCAATGGTGCTGTACGCCAGGTTTGCCGCGATGCCAGGCCACGCAAACAGAAGAGCGACAAGCCGATTCCTAACATACCGTAAACGCCGAATAACGCCGTATGTCCGTGGACAGGAGTAGTGTTCAGCCCCTGCATGTAATATAAAGCGATGGGGGGATTAATAAAGAATCCGAAGAGACCAGCTCCGACTAAGTTCCAAAAGGCTACCGCGATAAAGCAATAGATCGGCCAGCGATAGCCACTAACCCAGGGAGCGGCGCGACTCAGCGTGAGATTCTCCCAGGCCTCGAAACCCATGAGCACCAAAGGAACGACCTCCAGGGCGCTGAAAGTGGCTCCGAGGGCCATGATTACGGAAGGCGTTCCCGTGAAGTACAGATGGTGGAAAGTACCGATAATCCCGCCAAACAGGAAAACTGCGGAGGAAAACAAGACCGCCGAAGTCGCAGTGATCACGCGCAGCAGCCCCATGCGCGTAAAAAGGAAAGCAATGACAACGGTGGCAAACACCTCGAAGAATCCTTCGACCCAAAGGTGCACTACCCACCATCGCCAGTATTCGACCAAGCTGAGATGAGTGCGTCGGCCCCACATCAGTCCTGCCCCGTAAAACAGGCCAATAGCCGCTGAGGCAATGACGAACAGTGCCAGCAAATGTTTATGTTGCCCCGGTTGGCGAAATGCGGGGCCTAGGGCGCGTAGCACAAGACCGAGCCAGAAGAGCAGGCCCACGAATAAGAGAATTTGCCAAAAACGTCCAAGGTCGGCATATTCATAGCCTTGATGGCCGAACCAAAAGTTCTGGCGCAGGTCCAATACTTGGCGGGTGCCTAGCCAAGTTCCGAACAATCCGCCCACCACTAGAATTAGCAGCGCCACGAACAAAATATTCACGCCGAGGCGTTGACCAGGTGGTTCATAGCCGGACACGGCCGGGGCCATGAAAAGTCCGGCTGCTAACCAGGCGGTGGCAATCCAAAAAATACCGAGCTGGGTGTGCCAGGTTCGTGTGACGCTATAAGGCAACCATTTAGATAAGGGAATGCCGTAAAATCCCTGACCTTCGACGCCGTAATGAGCGGTGACCGCGCCTAAGCCGATTTGCACAATAAGTAAGGCAAAAACAACCCAGAAGTATTTGAGGGTTGCTTGCATGGAAGGAGTGGGGTGCAAGGCCAACAGGGGATCGCTCGCTGGCACATCATCTGCGACTGGGTTTTGGTCGGAGCTAGTAGCGTGGTGCCAGGCTAAAAGGGCTACTCCCGCCAGTAACAAAACGAAACTGACCACCGACCACACCACCGTCTGTCCGGTAGGTCGGTTATCTATCAATGGCTCTGCAGGCCAATTGTTAGTGTAGCTAACACCGACGCTTTCTCCGGAGGGCAGCGAGGCGCTGTGGCTCGCCGGTCTATTGGTGGCACATGCCCAGGCAGTCCAGAAGAAGAACGCGCATAGTTCTTGCATGCGCTGAGGATCGCGCACCGTGTCGGCCGGCATCGCATAGGCTTCGCGAAGTTCTGCCGGCGTCTTTTCGCCGTCAGCTAGAAAGGCAATTTCAGGGGGAAACTCTTGTTCGTGGCTGAAGATCGCCGCATAGTACCGGCACAGCGCACTGAACGCCTCGGCGCGGTCCTCGCTCAGCAGCAGGGTATCCGTGCGAGCGTCATAGCGGTTGGTGCGCATTTCTTGCTTGAGCCGTTCCCGGAGCACCGCTTGCTGTGCGGCGGGCAGCGCAGCATAGCGTTGACCGTACTCGATCTTCGCCCAGTGTTCCAGCAGCCACAGACACTCGCGGTGCAACCAATCCGCTGACCAGTCTGGAGCGATGTATGAACCATGTCCCCAGATGCTTCCCAGCTGCATGCCACCAATGGATTGCCAGACGTTTTGGCCATCGAGGATCTGTTCCCGGGTCAATAACAGGCGCCCGGAAGCTGTGCGTACCTGGCCAGGAAGCGGTGGCGCTTCGATAGCCAGTTCCCGACCATAATAAAGCAACACCGCGAACGATCCCGCCATTACCACACCCAGGGCCAGCCACAATCGCCACATTCGCGCCATGTCTCAGCTCCTTTCGTTTTTGGAGAAGCCAAGTCGCGTTTCCCTTGCAATTCTACATGTTTGTGTACATGTTTCTATTGACAATGTATATGTCTGCATGTAGAATGTCAATGGGGATGACAAATCTTTTTTGGGGGCGCATGACGGGAGGATGGCTATGGTGACACAGACCGCGGAGTATGCCTTGCGTGCGGCAGTGTGGCTGGCACAACAGCCGATGTTACCTGCCAGCAGCGCGAGCATCGCGCAGGCGACTCAGATTCCTCGACGTTATCTTCACCACGTGCTTCAGGCTCTGGTGCACGCCGGCCTGGTCTGCTCGTATCCTGGACCTGGCGGTGGCTACCAGTTAGCGAGAGCGCCGGAGGCGATAACCATTTTGGACATCATCAATGCGGTGTCGCCCCTGCCGCGGATTCGGCAATGCCCGTTGGGATTAACTGGCCACGGCACGCATTTGTGTCCTTTGCATCGCGCCTTGGACCAGGCGATTGCCCTGGTGGAACGTGCTTTCCGCAGCGTCCGACTTGCCGACCTACTGCCGAAAAAGACTGGAGCATCTGCCCTGTGCAATCGCGACAAGAGCCTCTCCCTAAGGTAAGGAGATTGGCCATGCGCACCATACAGACTTTGATGCACGAACATCGAATCATTGAGCACGGCTTAGCCGTGTTGCTAGAGCTAGCTCGCCGTTTCCAGACGGGGGCAGCCGTGGCGAAAGAAAATGTAATTGCGGTATTGGATTTCTTCCAGCGCTTTGCCGATGGCTGCCATCACGCTAAGGAGGAGGGCATGCTGTTTCCGGAGCTAGAAAGGTGTGGGCTTGCGCGGGAGGCCGGACCAATCGGCGTGATGATGCGGGACCACGAACAAGGGAGGCAATTGCTAGCTCAGATGCGTCAGGCACTGCAGCAGGCTGACCGGCCGGAGAACCGTCACCTCTTTGTCCAAGCAGCTTTGCAATATGCACGTCTGTTGCGCGAGCACATCTGGAAGGAGGATAATGTGCTTTTTCGGTTGGCGGAGCGCTTGCTATCAGAGAATACCGACGCAGACATGGTCGAGCGCTTCGAGGAGTTTGAGCGTGATCAGATTGGGGAAGGGACGCACGAGCGTTATCACCAATTGATCCACGACCTGGAGCGAGAATTAGCAATCAAGCAGGAGGACTTAGCAGCAGTATCGCCGGTGCCGCCAGCGAATCACTGTGGGTGTGGGCATGGCGAGGAGTATCATCGGCAAGCAGGCCTAACGGAGGCGTAGGGTAGTCGGGTGCTGCACCGATGCAAGCCTGTCAATCGTAAGAAACACTAAGGCGATCCAGAATGGCTCGAAGAGCGGCGACGGCCTTGGGAAAAAGGTCTGGTCCAGTTACGCCACCAGTGGGACCGCCACCAAGTAAGTGCGGCTCGAGCGTCGCAAAACCGCGATAGCCGCGCTGTACGGCGTCAGCGAGCACGTCGGGAATACGGCCCTGGCCTTCCCCAGCAGGCCGAGCGTGCGGTTCGCCCCGAATCCAGTCCTTGATGTGAAAATGCACCGTCCAGTCGCGTGTTTGCAGCCAGGCTTCCCAAGGGTCGTAGCCGCAGAAAACGTAATTCGCGGGGTCGTACACCGCGCGAAACTGCGGATGGTCGAGCGCGGTCAGTAAATCCAGAACGCGCTCGGGCGAGTCGCCGTAAATACGATGCTCGTTTTCGTGAAGTAAGCGGACGTCGGCCTGCTCAGCAATTTCAAGTTTGCGCTGCATGCGATCGAGGATTTCCGCGCGATAAGGTCGCCAATCCACGGAAGCCTGGGTGTGTTCCGCGCCGGCGTCGGGCGGGTAGTAACTGAAGATGCGAATATTGGGGGTTTCGAAAACTTTGCAAAGCTCCACTGCGCGGCGGAAACGCTGCAGGTGAGGTTCAAAGGGGTCGGTAATCTTGACCTTGCCGATGGGCGAACCGATAGCACTCAGACGGAACCCGCGTGCATCGAGCTGGCGCTTGACCTCGCGCACCTGCTCATCGGTCAAGTCGAGCACATTGGTTTTCCAAACCGAGCGCAGCTCGAGGTGGCGGATACCGCAACGTTCCAGAACGTCGAGTTGCTCGTTCAGGTCGGGGGAGATTTCATCAGCGAATGCGGACAAGGTGAAGTGAGCTTGGGCCATGGTCGTAACTCCTGAGCAGTGGGGTATAGCGCGTCAGGACTGATGAAGAATTTCCAGCGGGGCCTTAGCGACGATGAAGGTTTTCTCGCCGTGCTCGGGAAAGCGAATCGTAGCTCTTAGCCCTGGGCCGACACCGCTTACGGAAGCGACAGAGCCAATGCCATAGACTTGATGACGCACGAGCAAGCCGGGTCGCCACACGGCCGCGGCATCCGGGATGCCGTTCTTGGGTTTATCCGGAGTTTTCGCGGCTAGCTGATTTGGGGATAGTGCTGGTCTGCCAAGCAATGGTTCGCGCCAGGCCGACCCGCCTTTTGTGCCGCTGGTAAAATCCTCAATGTGCAGATGCTTGTCGGGCAACTCGTTGAGAAAGGAGCTGGGCACGCAGTAACGAGTTTGGCCACGGAAGAGCCGCACTTGAGCGCAGGAAAGGTGCAATTCGTCCTGGGCGCGGGTCATGCCCACGAATAGGAGCCGGCGTTCTTCTTCCAGTTCGTCTTCGTCTTCCCGAGAACGCTCGTGGGGCAGCAGGCCTTCCTCGAGGCAAGGGAGAAAGACCACGGGGAATTCGAGGCCCTTGGCGGCATGCAGGGTCATGACCGCGACAGCATCGTGATCGTCGCGCAGACCATCAGCATCACTGACCAAGGCAACGTGTTCCAGGAAATAAGGCAGGGAGGCCTCTCCTGTGTCCTCAGCCAGGACTTCGGCGGCACTGATGAGTTCTTCGATGTTGGCCAGACGCTCGCGGTCTTCCTCGTCCTGGCTTTCAAGGAGTTGTTTGCGGTAGCCAGTGCGTTCGATGACGGCCGCGATGATGTCCGCGGCAGGCTGGTCAACAAGTTGTTGCAAGTCGTGAATGAGACTGGCGAAATTCTTGAGCAGAGTGGCGTGTCGGGAACGAAGATCGGCAATGCGGTCAGCTTCGGCACAAGCTGCCAGCAAACTCAAGCCGCGGGCTGCAGCGTAGCGGCGCAGGCGTTCCAGTGTGGTCGCTCCGATACCGCAAGGCACGGCAGAAACGGCTCGCTGAAACGAGAGGTCATCTTTGGGGTTGACCAGCAGGCGGAGAAAAGCCAGGACATCGCGGTTTTCCTTACGCTCAAAGAAGGCCAGACCGCGCACGATCTGGTAGGGGATGCGCCGCCGCAGAAAAGCTTCCTCGAAAATGCGCGACAGGGCGTTGATCCGCAGGAAAATGGCGAACTCGCCGTACTGTCTGCGGCCAGTTTCCACGGATTGCGCAATGGTTTCTGCAATGAAGTCTGCCTCCTGGTCACTGAAGGCAAAAAAGCGCAAGTGGACCGGCTCCCCGTCCGTGCGACTGGTAAAAAGACGGCGGGGCTTCCGGCGGCGATTAAAGGCAATGAGATGGTCGGCAACGTTCAAAATCGGGGCAGTGCTGCGGAAGTTTTCATCGAGGCGCACTATGGTGCAGTCGGGATAATCGCGCTCGAAATCGAGGATGTTTTGTATGTCGGCACCGCGCCAGCGGTAGATA
>BEIM01000068.1 GCA_002898995.1 bacterium HR36 | reverse complement strand
TGCCTCGATGATACCGCGTGGCGTCAGCGGGAAGTGTTCCCGAATCAGCTCGATGAGCTGATCTTCGCTTAACCCTTCACGCACCGTGCCGAACGTGCTTACCCAGATGCTCAGCGGCTCCGCACGCCCTATAGCATAGGAAAGCTGCACCTCACCTTGCTCGGCCAAGCCCGCGGCCACGATGTTCTTCGCAATATAGCGAGCCATATACGCTGCCGAGCGATCCACTTTCGTCGGGTCTTTTCCACTGAACGCCCCTCCCCCGTGCCGGCCCCGGCCCCCGTAGGTATCCACGATAATCTTGCGTCCCGTTAACCCCGTATCTGCTGCCGGGCCTCCTTCCAAAAAACAGCCTGTCGGGTTGATGTGGTAAATGATTTCCTCATCGACCAAATCGGGGCGCTCCGCACGTAGCGTCGGCTTGATCAGCCGTTCGATCAACAACTCCCTGGCCTTCTCCGAGAACTGCCGCTTGCCCTCGCGGTACTCCACCACGCTTTCATCGTGCTGGGTGGAAAGCACCACGGTGTGAATGCGTGCGGGCGTGCCATCCGGCCGGTACTCGACAGTGACCTGGCTCTTGGCATCAGGACGTAGGAATGGCAACTCGCCACTACGGCGAAGCTGCGCCTGTTTTTCCACCAGGCGGTGGGCCAGGTAGATTGGTAACGGCATCAAAGATTTGGTTTCGCGGCAAGCATAGCCAAACATCATCCCCTGGTCGCCTGCACCACCACTGTCAACCCCCATCGCGATATCGGGCGATTGCTTGTGGAGACAAATGTCCACCTGCACCGTATCGCAGGAAAAGCCAACACTGGGATCCGTATAACCAATTTCACGAATAGTGTCGCGGACCAGCCGATCCACTGCCGAACGGGTCAGCGGCGCTTCGGTCGTAATTTCCCCAGCTACCACTACCAAGTCCGTCGTCACCAGCACCTCACAAGCCACGCGACTATACGGATCGTGTGCTAGGCAGTGATCGAGAATGGTATCGCTGATCTGGTCAGCCACCTTGTCCGGGTGGCCCATGCTCACTGACTCACTCGTGAATAAATAATTCATCCCCGACACCGTTTATTCCTCCCAAGCCTCGCGGCCCGCTGTCGCGGATCATCGCTACATTGGCTGTGTCCGGCTTCGAGGCCCTGTATCGATTAGCAGTTGTCTGGCCAGCCCTGCAACATCCCGGCCGGCAGACGACGCTTCAAAGCGTCCATTATACAAACGCCCGCCTGCTCCACAAGCACCACTTCCCCTGACTTATCCCCACTCTTCTTGACCGATAGCAGCGCGAACCTTGGCAATTCAAGGCAATTCCACGCAGGACCACCAGTGCTGCGTTGATGAACACCACCGCATGCGCGCATCGCCGAATAATCACTACGCGTACGTTTCGCGCCCCACGTACGCGCCACGGCGGGATAACTCCAGCCGCTCTTGCGAACGTGTGCTACTCGGCAAGCGAAGTTGATGCGCTGTACGTCCGCGTCCCCCAAACCACGGCGGGCCGCGAGAAACTTGGGCCTCTTTACGAATCACTACATGCCACAGGAAAACGAATAACGCCCTCGTGAAAGACTTTTCTATGCCAGGATTGGCCTATGGCCTGGCTGTCCAGCAAACTGCGGGACGGCCTGGACGCGCGGTTCTGAAAGCGGCTCATGCGCGTTTGCTTGCGCCAGCGCAACTCCTATAACGAGTGGAAGGCTCGGCCTCGATAAAGAAGAGCACCGTCCGGGTGTTGGACCAACCGATCAGCGCGAGATGTCAAACCATGCAGACGGAGATCAGATCATGCTGAGAAAGGTGGTGTGGCTAGCGTGGTTAGGTGTAACAATGGCAGCGCTCGTCGCTGCAGAGTGGGATTTCCCGCCGCCAGAACGTTTACCCTCGCGGCCAGGCCTGCCTGATCCATTGGTGATGTGGGACGGTAGCAAAGTGGCAACGCCGCAGGATTGGTTCCAGAAGCGCGTGCCCGAATTGCGGGCGTTATTTCAGCACTACATGTACGGCAGAATTCCAGCACCTTTGCCGGTACACGCTAAAGAGCTTTACCGCAATACGCAAGCCTTCGACGGCCGGGGGACTTTGCGCGAAGTAGCTCTGCACATTGGCGAAAAGGAGGTGAACCTGACGGTGCATGTCTTATTGGCGATTCCCAATCAGCGTAACGGCAAGGTGCCGGCATTCGTGGGCATGAATTTTGGCGGCAATCACACGCTTGTGGATGACCCCAATGTCCAGTTGCCAACGGTGTGGATGTATCCCAACCGGCCGGGAGTAGTGAACAACCGAGCGACGGAAGCGGGCCGAGGGCGCGACAAGAACGTTTGGAACCTCGACCTGGCTATCAGCAGAGGTTACGCAGTGGCGACGTTTTACAATGGCGAAATTCAGCCCGACCATCCCGAGGCGCAGGCAGGCTTGCTGCCCCAGCTGTTCCGTGACCGCCCGCGAAGGCCAACGGATACCGCAACCATTGCCGCCTGGGCCTGGGGCATTCATCGCGTGGTGGACTATCTGGTGACCGTGCCGGAATTGGATGCCAAGCGGATCGCGGTCGTCGGTCATTCGCGATTGGGCAAGACTGCTCTGCTGGCAGGAGCCTTTGACGAGCGCCTGGCCCTAATCATCCCTCACCAAGCGGGTTGTGGCGGTACCGCACCCAGTCGGGGTAAAATTGGCGAATCAGTACAGGCAATTAACGACCGATTTCCGTACTGGTTCAACGGACAGTTCAAACAGTTCAATCGCGCGGTCGAAAAGTTGCCGTTCGACCAGCACTGCCTGATCGCTCTGTGTGCCCCCCGCCCGGTGTTGCTGACCAACGCTGTGAAGACACCTGGGCAAATCCCGCTGGCCAATTCGACATGCTTGTGGCCGCCGACCCAGTTTATCGCTTTCTTGGTGTTGAAGGCTTAGCCGTGCGCCAGATGCCTGCTCCTGGTAACCTTGTGGATAGCCGCCTGGGATACTTTATCCGACCAGGCAAACATTCCATGACCCGCGAAGACTGGGAGGTCTTCCTCGCTTTCGCCGACAAGCATCTCAAGTAAGCAACCCTGCGAGCTCAACTCTTACGCAAATTAGCGGGGGCAAATAGTCTGGGCAATATTTTCAAACGGCAGACGAAAATAGGATACGTTGCCCGTCAGCTTCTCAAGCCTGGGCGGTTGAAACGCAAAAAACGTGGCAAGCAGAACCGCTTGCGAGCACGCGCCGGCGAACCATGTACACGGTGCGGCCATTGTCCCGATACTCGACGTAGTGCATGAAATGGCGCATGAGTAAAATACCCCGGCCAGACGCACGTTCCAAGTTTTCATCAGATGTAGGATCGGGCACGGAGTTGGGATCAAACCCTTCTCCTTCGTCACGAACACATACCCAGACGGCATCGTCTTCCAGGCCCAGGGCGACTTCCACTGCTTTGTTGGGCAACAAACGGTTGCCGTGTTTCATGGCGTTGGCTACTGCTTCTTCAACGGCCAGCCGCACAGCGAACACATCTGGCTCTGGGAAACCATTTTGCTGCAACAGTTGCATGATTTCCTGCTGTAACTGGGGAATCTTGCCCAGATCGCTAGGCAGCCTCCAACAATATTCGCGATTTCCTGCTTTCTTTCCCTCATGCACTGCGGACATGCTGTACCACCTTGAGCTTCAGGTCTGCGCTTGCCGAGGAGATGGCCATGAGCATCATAGTTCGGACTCAGAAAGACTGCAAGGCTTCCTGTTCGTCGCGGTAAATATTGAAAAGCCGCTTGAGTCCAGTGATGACGAAAATATCG
Source organism: bacterium HR36 (assembly GCA_002898995.1). Lineage (GTDB taxonomy): Bacteria > Planctomycetota > Planctomycetia > Gemmatales > HRBIN36 > HRBIN36. The sequence goes on along the minus strand of BEIM01000068.1, from coordinate 7,496 downwards.
AAAATCTCCTTGTGCGCAATGTTACAAAGCGCCAGCCGCCCTCCAGCTTGCTGTACCTTCTTGTTGAGCGTGACCAATTTCCCCAAGAAGGCACTGGTCATGTATTCGACACGGCTGAAGTCCAGCAGCAAATTCTTGCGGTGGTGATTATCCACCAAGCTGAAAAGCTGATCGCCGATGACCTGCACGTTGGCCTCGTCCAGGATTTTGCTATCGGTGAAGCGGACGAAAGTGACGTCGCCAATGTCTTCCACTTCGAGCCGACGCCGTTTCGGAGAAGCTCCCGTTGACATAATCGATCCTCCCCAGTTCTGCGAGCAGCCTGCCCCAAGGAAAACTTACCACCTTGCACTAGGCTGTGGCAAATGGCCTGCACCCTCCGCGCCTTCCCCATCGCCTGAGCAGACAACCAGACCATTCACCGCACACCAGTTATGATTGTAGGAAATCGCCCTACGGATAGGCCAGTGTGCTCATGCACTGGAAGCTAGGACCCACACCTGGCTCCGTACAGCCATTCTTGAACTCTCCTTCACCACGGCCTCGTCTGCGTAAGCGCAGATGGGGAACTCCTCCCGGCCGTCGAACCACGAATTATTAGGCGCCTCCCCCTCATACCGCCGGGCGTAGCAATCCCACCAGCGAGTCGGGCTCAACAAAAATGGCAGGTTGCTCGAGGGAGGAGGTTTCGATTCTGGCGGGGTCAGTCAGAGCCCAAAGCGGGCCCACGGAAGATCACGCGGACTCTTGCACGGCAGCTGTGAGGCTGGCTAACGGTTCTAACGTGGCCTCGACTGCTTCAAATATCGTGCTCACAGGAAAGATGGTTACCTGATCGAGCAATTCGCTGGGCAGGTTTTTGACCTCGGCAGCATTTTCGGCCGGCACGAGAATAGTTTTACGACCGGCGTCCGCGGCAGCTTTGATTCTGTGAGCTAACGCACCAACCCCAAGTACCTGTCCGTGCAGGCTGACCTCACCAGTGACGGCCACGCCAGGCTTAGCGGGTCGGCCGGACAGTGCCGAGACAATACCCAGCACGAAGGCCAGCCCTGCAGATGGTCCTTCTCGGGGTTGGGCAATACGAACGAGATGGACGATGACCTTCGCTTGTCGGAATCTCCCCGCCTCGATGCCTAGCCGCGTCAAGTTGGCTTCTACTATGTGGTAGGCTGTGCGTACGGAGTCTTCGAGCACTTTGGCTTGTACTCCTGTGATTTCCAGGCTGGCGCTGTGGGCGGCGTTAGCCGACACTTGCACGACCACCAAATCGCCACTGCAGGCATTGCCCTTGTCGTCGCGGATGACGGCCAGACCGGTGATGGCTCCCACAACCGCTTCATGGTTCAGCCGATCTTCTACGAGAGCAGCTCTTGGGATACGCCGCAAATCGAGAGCGTGGTGGACTGCCATACCAGGATAGCCAATGAGGCGAGGCCGAAATTCACCTGGGGCGATTATGCACAGCTGTTCGTGCACACGTTGGCGCAATTCCGACGCCAATTGCACCACTTCCCGCAGTTCCTCTTCACTAAACTGCCGATGAGGATAAAGGATTTTCAAGAGTCCAGATGCCAGCCGTTCCACGGCTACCTGGTCACGCTGGGTTATTCCCTCCGCAAAACGCACCTGCCGCACGTAAGGTTGGAAATCCTCATTTCTCAGTTGCACCAGCACCTCTCCGAAATAATCGGTAACAAACCCCACACCCGTCGCCAGGGACTGCGGTGTCAATTTGGGGATTTCCCAGCCAGGCAGATAACCGTGAATGCGGTCGAGTAAAGCGGCGTCTATTAGCTCGCTGGGCAAAGGTTCGAACAAATGGCGGTAATGGTCGGCAGGCTGGCCATCGCTCACGTCCAGATTTCCACACATCACAATGCTGGCTTCCGAGGTAAACGCCTGGTTGCCGCGGCTGAAGTGGCCGCTTTCCATGTAGTCTTTGAGAATGGAAAGCGTTGCCTCTTCATCGGCAAAGGAGGTGCTGGCGATTTCGTCGAAGATGATGACCTTGCGGGTGCCAATAATCCCCACGCTTCGCCGCGCCAGATTGTAGAACAAGTTGGCGGGGCTGCTGCGTCCCCCAGAAATGGTGAAGACGCGTGGCGATAAATTACGCAGCAAAAATGTTTTGCCCGTCTGACGAGGCCCTAATTCGATGAGATTGACGTTGCGCTCCACCAGTGGAATCAACCGGCAAAGTAACAGGAGCCGGGTGCGTCGCTGGGGAAAGGCTTCAGGGTGATACCCGCAGCTGGTGAGCATCAACTCGATCCATTCGTCGGTAGTGAACTGTTTGCGGCCTTCGATATAAGGGGTGCAATCGTGGACTTGTACCTGGAACGGGCGAAAAGCAACTAGGTGATTGGGGGCATCGCGGCTTTGTTCGGGCCTATACTCGATGGTAGCTGTTCCCCACATCCCGCCCATTAGCAGATTGGGATTTTCCTCCAACAAAGATTCGCCGACCTGGACCTGTTGATCGCCCAGGGCGCGGACATAGGCCCAGCGTTGGCCTGTTCTCAGGTTCACACGTACCTCGATGAAATCGAGAATGGTGATTTGCCCACGGCGGAGTAATTCGTTTTTCCACCACTCTCTTTTGTCCACATCGGGCAGGTGGTCGCGCAACCTTTCCTGTATCCTCGCCAAATCTTGCTGCCAGGTTTCAGGACGGACATATTTGGCGATTAGGAATTCACCCACATATCGCGGGATACGCTGAAACTGGGCGCGCAGTGCCAGGGACTTCAGGACTACGCGCTCCCCGAATACCTGACGCGCCTTCTGGTCCAGTGGCATGAGCGGAGATTCTTCATGAAGTCCCACGATTGGCTACTCCTGCATTTCCTCTCTACAGATTAACGCCGAGAGGCTGGTGTTAGTTACACTCCCATGATTGCATCGAGGTCGGGATTCTCCCGGGTAAAATCTGAGCAAGCAGCCAGTGCGGAGTCCAGATAGCGTTCCGGGTCAGGCGTCTGCAATTCCCGCAACAGCGCTAATGCGGCACGGCGGATTTCCTGGCGTTTCCGTTCCGCTAGTTCAACGAATTCCTGGCCCTTGACTTGTTCCTTGCTGGGATCATAAAGCTCACACAGCTTTTGGTATTGCTTGCGAATTTCCTCGGCAGCAGGTACGCCTACCGAGGACAATCCCAACGCGCGACGAGCTTCCGCTAACGCCATCTCGCTTGCTGCCACTGCTGGCATGCCCCCAGCTGGCGAATGAGAACCGTTTCCTGCCTGGTCGTGGCCGATAGAGTCCTTGCCTGGGTCACTGCCTTCAGGTAATGGCAAGTGCAGCACCTGGGACAGCCGGGAAAGTATTTGCCACTTGCGCGACTGCTTATTTCCGCCTAGTTCAGCCAATTCTCGCCAGCGAGACCAGACCGTGGACCAGCGGCTCTCATCCGAACACTGCTTGAGTTGCTGGAATATCGCCTCCTCATCAAGGACTGCCTTTTCCCAGTGAATACACAAAGCACGCACGCGATTCTGCGTCACTTGATCTCTCACCAGGTACTGCTGGCAATAATCGGCAATCCAGGCGCGTTCTCGTTGACTCAATCGGCCATCGGCGCGGGCCAGCAGGTACAGAACGCAAATCTCTAGTTCCGTGTAGTCCACTGCTGCAACACGGGAACCAATTTGGCGGACAGGCCGCGACACCGAATCATATTCACGGACTGGTTCAGTTTTTCCACACGTGGTGCTCCCTGGCGACGCTTGGTCAGATGTCGAAACTGGAGAGCTGCGCCAGTCCAGTCTAGTTTGTAGAGTTGCCAAGGGGCCTATCAGCTTCCGTTCCCGTTCCAACAACTCTTTGTCAATGTCTAAGAACGGGTGTGTAAGTAAGTCGGGCGGCAAAGCGCTGGGTCGCCGAAGCACAAGCCGCCGCAGAAAGGCCCAGATATGGGCGCAGGCAGCGTGTTGCTCGGCCCATTGTTTCAACTGGCGGCGCAGCTGTGCCAGAATCTTCAAGCGCTGCTTGATATGATCGAATTCCCTCTCGGACTGCCGCTGACAAGCAAGGTACTGGCGACGCAGGTCCTCAGGTAGCAGCTCGGGCTGTTCGCGGAGTTGTCGCAGGATCTCGCAATGCACTTTGGCCACGGCGGCTTCGACTAAACCTGCGCGGCTACCCAGCTCGCGAGGCAGTCGGCTTGAAGCTCGCCACACCTGCCACAAGTTGACCAAGCCGGCCTGGCGAAGACCGGCGACGGTTTTTGGGCCGATCCCGGGAAAATTGTCTAACTCATCGACATCCCGTCCGGCCAGGAATCGCTCAGCTGCCTCGGTAACTAGACGCGCTAGCACCGTGGCACGCGAATTTCGCACCTGCTCAAGGCGAAACTCTTCGGCCGCCCGCAACTGCCGGAGTCGGCGTTCGGCCTGGCGTACTCCCCGTCGCCAGCGCCCTTCGGGAGACACCATATACGCCAGCCATGCCACTCCTAGTACCAGACCTGCCACCAGCAAGCCGATCACCCAGAACATCGCAGTTGCTCCAAAGGGGTTTTCTTTTTTCTGCCAACTAACCCTATCCCCATTTTCGGGCAGCCTCCAGGTCGCGTCAAGCTCCGCGTCTGGTCTTTAGAGCGGTTGCAGTCCGGTGGAATAGCAGCGACTACGAAAGGGCAAGCAGGACGTGGCCACGCGAGAGTTTGCCGATTGGTAAAGATGGTTGACAAACCCTTCCGCCTTTCGCATGATATTGCCGAACCTTCCCGCTTCTGGTCAAGGGAGCGAATTATGCTCGAAAGGCTTGGTTTAACGAAATCTTTGGACGAATTGATGACCGAGCTTCACGGCGAAGAACGTCTCCGCCGTGTCCTGGGCCCGGCCAGCCTGGTTTCCCTGGGTGTTGGGGCGATTATCGGCGCAGGGATCTTCGTGCTCACTGGGCAGGCGGCGGCCAATTATGCCGGCCCTGCCATTGTTTTGTCGTTCGTGCTGGCTGGCATCGGTTGTGCTTTTGCCGGACTATGTTATGCCGAAATGGCTTCCATGATCCCTATCGCAGGCAGCGCGTACACGTACTCTTATGCCACCATGGGAGAACTGTTTGCCTGGATCATCGGCTGGGACTTGATACTCGAGTATTCCTTTGGAGCCGCTACAGTGGCGGTGGGCTGGTCGGGCTACGTCGTGAGTTTCCTGAAGGATTTTGGCATTAATATCCCCCCCGAACTAACTGCCGCAGCACTCACCCGCCTTATCTATATACCTAATGAAGGTTGGAAGCCCCTCGACGAGTCCCTTATCCAAAAACTCATACAACAAGGCATAGATTACAATCTATTGGAACAAACTACTGCCTGGTTTAACTTACCCGCAGTGTTCATTGTATTAGTGGTCACCGCCATTTTGGTGGTCGGTATCCGCGAGTCGAGTTTGGTTAACAATTTGATTGTGGCTTTGAAGGTCGGCATATTAGTGGTCTTTTGTCTAGCAGGTTTATCGTATCTGCTGCGACGTCCTGAAATCTGGGCGGAGAACTGGAGAGAATTTATCCCGCCGAATGCAGGCGAATTTGGGCAGTATGGCTGGAGTGGTATTTTACGTGGAGCCGGGGTGATATTTTTTGCGTATATAGGCTTTGACAGCGTCTCGACCGCCGCCCAGGAGGCGAGAAACCCGCAACGCGACATGCCGATAGGCATTCTGGGCAGTCTGGCAATTTGCACTTTGATCTATATTAGCGTTGCCACGATTTTGACCGGCATCGTGCATTATTCGAAGTTGAACGTGGCCGATCCAGTAGCCGTCGGCATTGACGCCACGGGCATGACCTGGCTGGCACCGTGGGTCAAAGTGGGCGCCATTGGCGGGCTGACCTCGGTCATTCTCGTTATGTTATTAGGTCAACCACGCATCTTCTGGACGATGGCTCAGGATGGTTTACTCCCTTCCTGGTGCGCGAAAGTACATCCCCGGTTCAAAACTCCTTATATAACCACGATTATCACTGGCGTAGTGGTAGCGGCGATGGCTGGAGCTTTTCCTATTAGATTACTAGGTGAGTTAGTCAGCATCGGCACCCTGCTCGCATTTTGTCTGGTGTGTGCTGGCGTGCTGGTGCTGCGCTACGTACGGCCAGATGCCTCCCGCCCCTTCCGAGCACCGGGAATGCCATTTACCGCCCTGTTAGGTATTCTGGTTTGCGCCGCCCAAATGCTAGGATTACCTTTTGACACATGGGTGCGGCTTGTCGTTTGGATGGCGATCGGGCTGGTTATCTACTTCTTATATGGCATCCGCCATAGCTTAGTCGGCCAGCGCTGGACAGCAGCCTTAGCTAACTATCCGCACGCGCCCCCGACCTTGACACCAGGCGACCAACCGCCCGCTGAATCGTCTGAATCTAGCCCTGACCCGACACGTTCTCCCGACAGCGATGTGCCCGACGGCTTGAACTCTTAAGGTTGTGGCGAGTCGAAAAGTGTGAGCGCGACTAAGGAAAATTGCTAATCGCAAGGCCTCTGGGCACGCGTAAACCTATTCGTGATAGAAGATTAGTTCCAGGTCCTCCATCCAGCGTGCCTTTTCCGCCAACATCCACATAGCTAAAGTTAGCCGAATCATTCTCCGGCCCGAGTAGGATCACCATATCCCTCGCTATGGACACATTAACAAGACTTACGTAATCCTGTCCCCGGCCTGTCTGTATAGAAAGCTGGCCCTGAGTTGTGCCTGGTAAACCAGACACAAAAGTACCACTCAGGAACACACTGTCATCGTCATCGCCCGTAATGATTTTCAAATTCCCGTTAATATTCAAGCCCGTCAACGAAATGTTGTCCTGATCAGGCAAAGCCCCGCCCGACAGTATATCCGCCCCTTTCTGGAACACTGTTCCCTGCATAGACAGCGAATCGTTCCCGCCACCCAACAGGAAAGCGGCAGTGCCATTAAATTGGCCCTCCAGCATATCTAACTTGTCCGCACCGGACCCAAGCCGCAAATCTGCTGACCCGAGGACGTCCAAGAACTCGGTTCTTACATCGTCGTTACCACTGCCGGTGTCGAGTACCAGGTTATTGCCCACCGTTAACGGCTCCAAAACAGGAGGAGCCTGGTTTTCAAAAAACTTGCCGCGCAGCGTAATTGTGTCATTACCGCGCCCAGTGCGAATAGTCAAATTACTGAATTGTCCAACGGCGTTGGTCGCACTACCCACCTGAATTTGGATAAGTGCCCGTGGACTATGTGTCGCGTCTATGTTGACAGGGCCTGTTATAGAAAAGTTAGTCCACTTGCTAAAAAAACTACCATTCCCCGCCAGAACATTGACTTTGCCGATAAAGTTCATCACACCCTCAACCCATAAACTCGCTCCACCGCGGCCAAAATTGATAGATATGTCGCCGAGAATTTGGTTTACTTGCTGGTTGATGTTACGCAATATAATGGTGTCATTACCAGCGTTCATGCTAATTTTTCTCGAGCCCTTAGGCTCACCAGAGATTAGTGCGTTATACGCTGTAGCCGAAC
>BEIM01000067.1 GCA_002898995.1 bacterium HR36 | reverse complement strand
TCTGTGCCCTCTGTGCCTCTGTGGTGCATAAGAACTCACCACGGAGACACAAAGGACACGGAGGAAATGCAAATGGGGCTAGGCACTATACATGCAGCACTGCGTGCGTGCGATCGCCGACCGCTTCGCCCAGCCAAGCCCTAGCCCTCCCCACTGGCTTTCCCTCTGTGCCCTCTGTGCCTCTGTGGTGCATAAGAACTCACCACGGAGACACAAAGGACACGGAGGAAATGCAAATGGGGCTAGGCACTATACATGCAGCAGTGCGTGCGTGCAATCGCCGACCGCTTCGCCCAGCCAAGCCCTAGCCCTCCCCACTGCCTCTTCCTCTGTGCCCTCTGTGCCTCTGTGGTGCATAAGAACTCACCACGGAGACACAGAGGACACGGAGAAAATCTAAATGGGGCTAGGCACTATACATGCAGCACTGCGTGCGTGCGATCGCCGACCGCTTCGCCCAGCCAAGCCTAGCTTCCCCCACTGCCTCTTCCTCTGTGCCCTCTGTGCCTCTGTGGTGAATCATGAAACAGGAGATTCCAGATGAAGTGTGCGGTGCCCCTTATCATTTGGTCGGCCTGGCTAGTTTCTTTCCTGTTCGGGACTATATTGGCCCTTTGCGCCCCAACTAACTCGCCGCCCGAACAGCAGCTTACCTTTGACGGCAAATGGAAAGCCGATCCCGCCGTGCTGCCCAACGGCCAGGAAATTGTCCATACTTTGCAGGAAACCCCCACCCTTCTGAGTCTCTGGCGCCTCTCGCTGGCCACGGGCAAGTCCGAGCGTCTCCACCCCGAGGCCACCACCAACGAATTCGAGATCGCTTTCTCCCCGGATGGCCGGGTTGCTGCTTTTGTGCAGAACCGCGCCAATCTCAATCTCAAACTGATCATCCGCGATTACCAGGAGAAACGCGACTATATTTATGATCCAGGCGGCGGCTTTGCCGGCATGCGTAGCCCCGCTATCAGCCCCGACCTTCGCCGCGTCTTATTTAGCATTCCCACGGCCACCGGCCAGCAAATCGCTTATGTCAATCTCCAGGGACAAAACCGCCAGTTCCTTACCCATTCGCCTGGCGTTAATAACTGGCCCCGCGTTTCTCCCGACGGCAAACAGATTGTCTTCGCCTCCAGCCGCGACGGCGATTATGAGATCTATATTATGGACGCTCAGGGTGAGAACGTCCGCCGCCTTACCCGTTCGCCTGGGATGGATATTCGTCCCGTCTGGTCGCCCGATGGCCAGCTTATCGCTTTCACGAGCAACCGCGATGGCAATTATGAGATTTATGTTATGAACGCGGACGGCTCTCACCTTCGCCGGCTTACTAATCATTCTGGCCGCGACGATTACCCCTGGTGGTTCCCCGATGGCCAGCACTTAGTTTATGTTTCTGAACGTCACGGCCGCTATGATTTATATAAAATGCCCGTCCCCCGTTAATCCGGCACCAGCACAATTTTGCCTACTAACGTGCCCGTCTTTTGCAAAGTGTTTTCCTCTTGCAAGCGATGCGCTTCCGCTGCTTGCGAAAACTTATAGACACGCCCGATCGGCACCCGCAACTTTTTCTCCGCCAACCACCGGTTAATATCCTCCGCGCAGCGCCTTTGTTCCGCCGCGCTGGCATTGAACATCGCGTAGCCGTACAGCGTCAAGTCCTTGACATAGAAGGGGCCATGAGGAAACGGCGGTCGCGCTTGCCGGCCCGCAATCACCACCAGCCGACCCCGCAACCGCGTCAGTTCTACCATCCGATCGTAGTCTGGCTCCCGCTGCGTCTCGAACCACACATGTACCCCTTGCCCGCCAGTATAGGTCTTGATTTTTTCCACCACGTCCTCGCTCTTATAATTCACCACTAAGTCCGCGCCCCATCCCCGACAAAGCTGCGCCTTTTCCTCGGACCCGACCGTGGTGATCACCTGCGCTCCTACCGCTTTCGCCATCTGCACTACCATCGAACCTACTCCACCCGTTCCCCCATTCACAAATATTATTTCCCCCACCTGCAACTGCGCACATCGAAACAATCCTAAGTGTGCGGTGATCCCCACTAAGGCCACCGCCGCTGCTTCTTGTTCCGCGACTCCCGGCGGAATGGGATAGAGCCAGTCCTCATGCACTGCCGCATACTCCGCAAACGTCCCTTGTCGGCCGAAGAGCCCTTGATTACTTCCCCAAACTCGATCCCCGACACGGAACCGCTTCACGCCTGCTCCAACTTCTACTATGCGCCCCGCCAAATCGCAACCCGGAATATAAGGGCTCGGCCGTGGCATGTTGACTGTACCCGCCCGAATATAAGTATCTATCGGATTTAGCGACGCCGCTGCCACCTGTACCAGGACTTCACCTTCCTTTGGTTTCGGCCTGGGCAATTCTCCATATTGAATGACTTCCGGGCCGCCCGTTTGCGTGTAGTAGGCCGCTTTCATTGTCGCGCTCCTCTATTAGTCCGAAATCCATTCACACAGGCATTCGCCATAAAGTGCCCAGAAAAAGCCCCATCTCTGGCCGCGAGCCAGGTACGCAGAAACCTTGGCGTCTTTCGCAGCGGGTCTGCTATAGTGACCAGCCCTACCCTTTGTCCCACCGCCCTTTCCCCGGATTTTAGACGCCGATTTCCTAAGTCTTGCGATTAGCCCAAAATTCGCCGCCACTTGGCGAGATTATAGGCCACCTTCTCCGCCGGTGTCATTTTCCTAAAGTCCGGCTCCGGACCATTGGCAGCACTGCCATTTGGCCTTGCATCAGTGTGAGAACCTGAGTCTGAAAGCTGGTTCCGTTGACACGGGCAGTTCGGGCATTGACAATTCCCATTCCCGGCGGATTCCTGTTCCCGCACCGCATAAGTTCTAGTGCTCGCGACGCCGGGCGGGAGACTAATCACCCGGCCGGTACCGGCATAACTCATAATATTGCGCGTCAGTTGCATATCTTCGGCCAGCGAGCGATGCGGCTTTATCCCCAGTCGTTGCAACACTCCGTGATAGGCACGCACTGCTTCCTCGGGGCTTATTTCCTCGTCTGCCACCAGCCGTAGGAATCGGATAAATGCCAGCTGATTCTCCGCGTTATTGATTTTTCGCCCAAACAGTGCCACCCGCGCCCCGTGTTTTTTCGCCTCCGCTAATAACTTAAACGCATCATAAGTCGTACCCGCTGACCCTCCTAATATACCGACAATCAGATGCGGGTCATAACGCACCAGTTCCTCCATAGCCTGGGGACCGTGATAAACGATCTTTAGAAAAAGCGGCCGGCCTGCCGAAGTGACCCCGGCCAAGCTGCGCACGATCATATCATTGACAAACTGCGGAAGGCAACTCGCTGCGACCGCCTCCGGCTTATTCGGATCGAAAACCTCCAGGAAATGCCGAAATCCCTTGCGTTCTGCTTCCAGACGGAAGGCCTTATATTCTTGCAAGGCCTCCCGATCCAACACGGGGTCATTGTTGAAAGTGATGCTATATAAGCCGAGATTAGCTCCTAAATGCCGTTCCTCGGCCGTGCAATCCAGATGCCCGCATTGGATATGGTCTAAGGTCGCCGAACGGAAGGGCAAGGAAGGATACTGTGCGTACTTGCCGCCGCGCACTATATAAATATCCGTCGTATCGTTGACGCGTACCGCTGGGGTTACGCTACTTTGGTCAAAAATGCGGCGCTGAATGGTGAGCACTTCGTTGGTGCTCGCCGACATCAGCATAATATCCACTAAGCCCTGTTCCACGATTTCGGTAATAATATCGCGCCATTCGGCCAGGGTGCGAAACCGCACCTCCCCGGTGTAGTTTTCGGGTGACCTGCCCGGGGCACCGATTCCGAAGGCCATATCCGCATCTTTCGCGTCGGCGAGAATGAAGGCACGGCAACGGTGCGGATCGGCGTGCAACTGGGCCAGCTTGATGTCCAGCGATTTCGCCACCATAATTCCCCCGATTAATCTCCTGCCCTCTCTCCGGTGGTTCGCGACTTAGTTAATTGCCAGGCGGAGCGGGGAATGACCCGCGCTGAGCTGGGCGGCGCTTGGGTGTGCCTCGTTTGCGTAGCGATGGGCTCGGGAGCCTGGGCGTTTGCGCGCGCGCGAGCTGGAGTCGGCGGCGGAGAAAGTCGCGGCGATTCCTGCTGCGCCCACCGCGTTTCCACTTGCAGAATCGTTTCCCGCAACACCTTCGCCGAATGCTGCAACGCGGTTAGTTCCCGCGGGGTCAGAGGGATTTCTAGTTGTTCCCGTACTCCACCACATCCCACTCGCGTCGGTATAGACAGGCATACTTCGCGAATTCCATATTTTCCCTCCTGCCAGGTGGAAACCGGCAGCACCCGCCTTTGATCGAGAACTATAGCATGAATTACCTCGCGAATACTTAGACCCACGGCGAACGCGGAGGCGCCTTTGAGACGGATCATTTCTGCGCCCGCCCTCTTAGTCAGCTCATGGATTTCCCGTTCCAGCGACGGACTATAAGCGGGCCAATCCTGCACCGGCCAACCACTAATCCGTACACTCGACCACACCGGTACCATACTATCACCATGCTCACCTAGTATCCATCCGTTCACTTGCGTCGGCGGCACCTGGAGTTTCGCGGCGATATAGCTGCGAAACCGCGCCGTGTCTAACAGGGTGCCCAGTCCAATGACCCGCTGCCACGGAAGCCCCGCGTGCTTCACCGCGAAATAAGTCAGGATGTCCACGGGATTACTTACCACCACTAACACTGCCTGCTCGTGCCAGCCAATTTGTCGGGCTTCGCGGAGAATATTGAGGAATAAATCCACATTACGATGGATGAGATCGAGTCGGCTCTCGTCGGGTTTGCGGCGAAGCCCGGCGGTGATCACCACCAGGTGACTCGTGCGAATTTCGCTCAGGTCGCCTACAGAGATCCGCTGGTCAGCGACCAGACTGCTCCCATGCAACAGATCGGTTGCCTGGCCCAGTGCCAGGTCGCGATTGACGTCTATAAGACAAATCTCGCTGACTATGCCCCCGCATTGCAGCGCAAAAGCGGCTGTGCTGCCCACTACCCCGCCACCGCCGATAATGCTGACTTTCATATATCCCGCTCCCGGATGCAATGTTCCGCGCAAAGAGAAGGTCTCGCCTCCGCTATAGGACTTAGGGACCTGATGGGCTGGTGAGCTGGCGATAGATTTCATCGGTAATGCGCTGCACCAGCGCCTCTAAGTCTGAGGGTGTGAAATCGCTATCGTGTGTGGAAGACGGCGGGGCGCCGTTGCCGGCACACGCACCGCACGAGGCCCCGACATCGCGGCGAAAGGCGTACGGTTCGGGCACGAAATCCCCAGTCTGCTGAATGACCAGCCCCGGCCCACAGACGGGACAACCGTCACAGTGCAATCGGGGATCGTCATAGCCGAGCCGCTGTTTCAAGGTTAATAATTCACGCGTTTTCTCCTCCGTAATGTAATTAACACGCCCCAGTTGCCGGGCCAGAATCAAGATCTTGCAATAAGAGTCTATAATTTCGGTGTTCCAATACGCTTTTTCTAAGTCTGGGCCGAAGGTCACCGTGCCGTGATTCGCTAGGAGGATGGTATTGGTGCGGCTGAGATAGGGAACGATCGTATTGGCAAACGGCTGGCCACCGGGGGTTTCGTAGGGGGCGATGGGGACTTCTCCAATAAAGACCTCGACTTCGGGCAGGATACACTTAGGAATGGGTTCGTGGGCGACGGCGAAAGCTGTAGCATGAGGGGGATGCGAATGCACGACCGCCATCACATCGGGGCGATGTTTATAAACCGCAAGATGGAGAAAAATTTCGCTGGTGCGTTTGCGTGTGCCCGCGAGCTGGTTGCCTTCGTAATCCACCTTACAAATATCCTCGGGGCGCATAAAACCTTTCGAGATCATCGTTGGGGTGCAGAGAATTTCCCGGTCATTGAGGCGGACGCTAATATTGCCGTCGTTGGCCGAAACATAGCCCCGTTGATAAAGCCGGCGACCCATTTCGCAAATCTGTTCCTTGAGTGCGCGTTCGTTCATGGGAGCACCTCGCGAACGGTGGGCAGGTCGAGATGGATGTGATCGAGGATGCAGGCACAGTAAGCGTCTAGCGGTTTGCGTGCGGGGCGAAAAGGCATAGTGGCTTCGACTCCTTCGCTAATGCCGATCCAGGAACCGAAGCCCGCACCTAAGTCGTCCCAAACGATCACTTCCTCACCGTCCGCGTCGCTCTTGCTGGAAAGAGCGCGCAGGCTAGCCGGTACCGCAATTAAGAAGCGGCCGGCCAGGAGCGTCGGATGCGGCCGCGATAAAGTTACTGTGCCAATCACCTGTGCAATCCGCATAAGCTCATCCCCTATATTTCGCCCCAGCGGACGCAGACCAAGGCGCCGGGCCGAGGAAGGAAAGCAAAGTTTAGCCGAATGCTAGTTCTTAGTCGCCTCGAGCTTCCCAGCGAAGCAAGTGCCTAAGCTTTTTTCTGCCGCTCTTTGCTCCACTGGCTGCATCGGATTCGTGAGGAGAGTGGTTTGTGAGTTTCGCGTGGGCGATTCAATCGCGGAGGCCGAGGACGAACCAGCGGACCGGGGAATTATTATCGCCGACTAATTCGCGGGCGCCCTGGCCATCGTTGCTAATAATGACGACGCTTCCCGTACTGGCGCCGAGATAGTCAATCACTAATAACGGCTCGCCGTCGGGACGATGGTTTTTATCTAAAGGCTGGGCGACCAGGAGGCGCCAGCCCTGTAAGCTGCGATGATAGGTACTGGAAATGGCCTGACCGACGATGCGTGCCAGTTGCATAGTACCTCGCTAAATAATGCGTAATCCGCCGGCAAGCGTGAGGCGGCGCTGGCGAGTAAAAGTCAAGGGGGTGGTAACCCCTTCGCCGGTGGGGGTAGCTATGCTATAGCTGAGATAGCCTTCGCCCCCGATACCGAGACCAGCGACGCACGGGCCGTTGGCAATAAATAAGGTGGTATTGAGTTCGCGGGCCATATAGGTAATGGCATCGAGATTGCGGGAATGGATGAGAGCCGTATGACGAAAACCGTGTTCCGCTTGCTTAGCTAATTCGACCGCCTGATAGAAATCGCGGCAGCGGACAAAGGGGACGAAAGGCATCATTTGCTCTTCGAGGACGAAAGGATGGTCGGGGGGAGTTTCGCCGAAAAGTAATTCGGTTTGGCGAGGCAGACGGAAACCGGCCTGGTTCGCTAACACTTCGGGGTCTTTGCCGATCAGGTCTTTATTCACGACGCGTTTAGAACCATCGGAGCTGGTGCGGAAGGCCACCTGGGTTAGGGCCTCGATTTGCTTAGCGTCTAAACATATCGCCCCGGCTTTTTCCATTTCGGCTAACAGTTCATCGAAAATAGCGGCGACGGCAAAGACTTCTTTTTCCCCGATGCATAGGAGGTTATTATCGTAAGCGGCGCCGCGAATGATGGAGCGAGCGGCGTTGGCCAGATCGGCGCTTTCGTCCACGACCACTGGGGGATTGCCTGGACCAGCGACGATGGCGCGCTTGTGGCTGCGTAGGGCGGCGCGGGCGACAGCGGCGCCGCCGGTCACACATAACAGGGCGATGTTTTTGTGGTCGAAGATGGCCTGAGCAGTTTCGAGGGTCGGCTCGGCCACGAGTGTCAGGAGATTGTCAATGCCGATCGCTTGCTCGATGGCCTGGTTAAAAAGCTGGACGCCGTGCCGGGCAACGCCGGCGCCAGCGGGATGCGGATTGAAGACGACGGCGTTGCCGGCGGCGAGCATGGAGATAGCATTGGAGGCGAGTGTGGGTAGGGAATGGGTCACCGGGGTGATGGCGCCGATGACACCGAAAGGCGCATATTCGATGAGGGCGACGCCGTCGCTGCCGCTGTAGGCATGAGTCAGAAGGAATTCAACGCCCGGGGTGCGTTCGCCAGCCACGATGAGTTTTTCGATCTTGTGATCGAGCCGGCCGATTTTGGTTTCCTCGAACTCCTCGCGGCCCAAGGGATCGGCCTGGTCAATGCAAATGCGGCGGATACACTGGACGGCCTTGGCCCAGCCGGCGGGTCCGAGTTTTTCAAAGCGGCGCTGGGCATCGAGAGCGGCGGCCACCGCATCTTCCACCTGGGCAAAGACTCCCCATTTCCCGGGGCGCACCTCCTGGCGGCGGGGTGTCCGTGCTTGGCCGTCACTGGCCGGACTGCCGGGCTGCCCGCGCAGTTCGGCGAGCACCTCCTGCACCACACGACTGATCAGCGCATCACTGATGCGTACGCTCATGGGAGTTCCCCGTAGTTGGCGGTGAAGGGCAGGGCGAGGACTGTCATGCTGCTGTCACTTGTTGTCATGGCCATGTCACTGTTGCGCGCTTATGCTTGCGAGATGTGGGCTTCACGAGCTGGCGGCGAAGACCGTCTCCCCGTGGGCGACGACGCGATCGACGATGCCGACGATCGAGGCATCCACGGGGAGTTTTTCGCAATCTGGGGTCATGCGGGCGCTGGAACCCTGGACGATCAGGACGAGTTCGCCGAGGCCGGCACCTACGGTATCCACGCAGACGAAAGTGCGTCCGGTGCCGACGAGTTCCCTGGGATTGGCGGGGTTGAGCCGCAGCGGCTCGACCAGGAGCAGCTTGCGCCCCGTCATGTTGGCGACTTTCTGAGTCGCCACCACGCTGCCGGTAACGCGCGCTAAGAACATGGTGGCCCTCCCGAAGCAGCCTGGCGTAGCAGCAAGTCGCGCGTTTGCCGGGCTACGATCAGTTCTTCGTTGGTCGGTAGGATCCAGATTTGCACACGGCTGTGGGCGGCGTGAATAGGAGCTTCGCCCCGCGCCGTGCGATTGCGCTCTTCGTCGAGGGAGATGCTGAACCAGTCGAGGTTCTGGCAGACCGCCTGACGAAGCGAGGCGGAGTTCTCGCCGATGCCGCCAGTAAACACGATGACATCGGCGCCGTTCAGCAGGCACAAATAGGCTCCTAAATAGTGGCGAATGGCAGCGACAAAGACGTCGAGGGCGAGGCGGGCACGCTCATGGCCGGCCTGAGCCGCCTGTTCGAGATCGCGCAAGTCGTTGCTCAGACCGCTCAGCCCAAGTAAGCCGGAGCGGCAAGCCAGGTCGTCCAGGAGTTCTTCGAGCGATTTGCCGGTTTCCCGCAGCAGAGCCGGCAAAGCGAAGACATCGAAATCGCCGACGCGATTGTTATGCGGCAGGCCCGATTGCGGGCTCATGCCCAAGGAACATGCCCGACTCTGCCCATCTTCAATAGCGCAAATGGAACTGGAGCCGCCTAGATGGCACGAGATGATGCGCAGGCGATCGCGGCCGAGCAGGGCGGCGGTGCGCGTGGCGACGTAGCGATGGCTGGCGCCGTGAAAACCCCAGCGCTGGATGCCGAAGCGTTCGGCCCATTCGTAAGGAACGGCATAGAGGCGCTGGGCGGGCGGAATAGTGCGGTGAAAATCGGTTTCAAAGGCGGCGACCAGGGGCAACTCGGGGAAGCGTTCGGCCAAGAGGCGCATGGCCCGCACATAGATGGGATTGTGAGCTGGGGCGACGGCGTGGTAGGCCTCCATCGCCTCTAGGACAGCAGGGGTAACGCGATGCACCCCGGTCAACCCCTGCGCATGCACCGCTTTGAAACCGACGCCTGCCAGGTCGTGGATGGAGCAGAGCACGGCCACTTCCGGATGCAGCAGCTGGTGCAGGCATTGCTCGAGAGCGGCGGCGTGATCCGGCACTGGGCCAATGGTTTCCCAATGCCGCTCGCCAACCTGGCAATAGGTCCGTGCCTGTGCGGCACCGATCCGCTCCACCCCGCCCCGCGCCACCAGCTGCTCCTGCGCCATGTCGAAGAGGCGGTATTTGAAGCTGGTGCTGCCGAGATTCGCTACAAGCACCTTCATAGCCCGGCTCCTGCGGGCAGCTTACTTGTTGACGAAGGCGTCGAGGACCGCTTCTTCGGGGCGCGGGATGATGTGGGCACTGACGAGTTCGCCATTGGCCTGAGCGGCCTGGGCGCCCGCCTCGACCGCGGCGCGTACCGAGCCCACATCGCCGCGCACCAGTGTGGTGACGTAAGCACCACCGATCTGCACCTGCCCTGCCAGGACGACGTTGGCCGCCTTCAGCATGGCATCGGTGGCAGCGATAGTGGCAATCAGCCCCTTAGTTTCGATCAGGCCCAGAGCAGGGCCGTTGAAAAAGTTGTTGCTCGCCATAGCAGATCTCCTTGCTCCCAAATAGCGCTAGCGGACATGGCCCATCGCTGTTTTGTGTGCCAGCCGGGCGCCACCTCCGCAGCGGGTGCAGCTGCGGCCGGCCATCGCGGCCTGGAGTTCCCCCGGGGTGGCGGCTTAGGAAACGGCGGCGGTTTCTTTGCGTGCGCTTTGCGGCAACACGCTGTCCACGTCGCTGTGGGGGCGCGGAATCACCTGCGTGCTGATGACTTCGCCGACCTTCTGGGCGGCGCTCGCTCCAGCATCCACCGCCGCTTTCACCGCCGCCACGTCGCCGCGGACGAAGGCGGTCACATAGCCGGAGCCGATCTTCTGCCACCCGACCAGCTCGACATTCGCCGCCTTGAGCATGGCATCGCACGCTTCAATGAGCGCGACCAACCCTTTGGTCTCAATCATTCCCAGCGCTTCGACGCCGTGTGCATTCGGCATAAGGTGCCTCCTTTGGAGTAGTTCTGCGACTTATTTTGTCCGTCATTGACATCACATTGTCAGTGATTCTCAGCACCGTTGGCAAAGTGGCGGAAATGGCAGCGCCCGGTTATTTGAAAAGCTCGACATAAGTGGCATTGGGTAGATCGCAGGCGTTGCCTTCGTCGGTATCGAGATGGACTTCGAGCTTGTAGCGTTCATCCACGCGGCACAAAAGCCCCTGCAGCACCGTAGGACAGCGGGAAACCACGCGAAGATGGAGCCGATCACCGTGCTGCACACCGTAATACTGAGCATCGCGGGGGGACATGTGCACATGGCGTTCCGCCCGAATCACGCCGCGGTCGAGGCGAATCATGCCGGCTGGCCCCATGAGCCAGCAGCCGGGAGTGTCGCGGTGATCGCCACTGCGCCGCACGGGCAGATCGAGGCCGAGCAAAATCCCGTCGGTAAAGGCCAGCTCGACCTGATCGTAATCGCGGCAGGGCCCCAGCACGCGAACGTTGGGAATCATGCGTTGCCGCGGGCCGATAATGGTAACCGTCTGCTCCGCGGCAAACTCGCCCTCCTGATACAGCGGCCGCATCGGCGTCAGCCGCGCCCCACGCCCAAACAAGCGCTCTACCGACTCCTGCGTTAGGTGGACGTGCCGCGCCGAGATATTGAC
>BEIM01000066.1 GCA_002898995.1 bacterium HR36 | reverse complement strand
CTGACGGCATGGATATCGGCGGGTAACAAACCGCTGGGTTTCATTGGTTTGCCCCGTAAGGAACTCAGCGCAGTTGCCTAACTCATGCGAGCAGGGGTATCGAGAATGGGGCAGGCTTCTTTCAAAAACACCCTAAAATGACGGTACATCGCATGGGATTGGCCTTGTCACGGTGGAAGTCCACGCTATGCAACAGGGTCGCGAAGCATGTCCAAACGCACTGCCAGCATCGCAGCCGCTGCCATCTGACGACATAACGGTGGGCCGCGCCACGCCCCTAGATGTGGTCAACATGGCCACCGCGCCCAGAGTCATACCCATTGGGGCTGGTGACTGCTTGCAAAAGCTGGAGCGCCTTGGCCTGGTCTTGCTTGCAAGTATGCTGGTGGCAGTGCTAGGAATCGCGCGCTGGCTTAATCCTTACGAAGCTAACGGCCGACCTCGCCAGTATGGCACACATGAACAACTGGGCTTGCCGCCTTGCGCTTTTCAGCGCTCCACGGGGATTCCCTGTCCAACTTGCGGCTTGACAACCAGCTTCAGTCTTTGCCTGCACGGGGACTGGTGGGCAGCCTGGCAAGCGAATCCTGCCGGGCCCGTCATGGTGAGCGCGACCGCGCTGTCTTCGGTGTGGTTTCTGGCTGCAGGCCTGACGGGGCGACGACTGAGCCTACCCACATGGCACTGGCTGACCACCTTGGCGGCTTATGGCCTACTCTTGCTGGTGCTGGGGAGCTGGACGGCACGATTGTTCTGGATTTTTCGCGGCGGTCTATGAACAGACACGGGGCAGGAGGCGGAATGATGGGGCAAAGGATGCTACGCAGACCGGCACAGTGGCGTTTGGCTGCGCGGGCGTGGGACAGTATCGCCGCTGGGATAGTGGTGTTGCTCGGCGTGTTCGTGAGCGGCTGCCGGCTTCCGACCCTGCTATATTTCACCGCAGCCATGTTGGGCAAAGACATGCGCCAACCTCCGGCAATTGATCTCCTCACCTATCGCGACAAGCTGAAAAAACCACGCTACGAGCCGTTACGCGTCGCCATCGTCTGTTACGCGGATGTGGGAACGCAAATTCACCTCGGGCCTTTTGCTCGTGAACTGGACGATGCCTTGGCTCGGGAATTGGCCAAAGGCTTCAGCGACCAAAAAGATCGCCTCCTGATTGTCGCCCCCAGCGCTGTACACCGTTGGCAGGAACGCCAAGAAAACTGGGCCGCTTTAGAGCCCAGCGAAATGGCCCGCGAATTGGGGGCGGACGTGGTTATCTTTGTCGAACTGAACCGCCTGAGCCTGTATGAAGGCGGCTCGAATCGCACCTTGTACCGGGGTCGGGCGGAGGTACAAGTGACCGTGGCTGCGGCCCAGCGCCCCGCCAGCGAGGATGTGTACAACGATCTCGTCGAACGCACACAACTTGATGTGCAATATCCGCGCAACCATGCTCCTCTCGCCGCCGATGTGGACATCTCCCCAGATCGTTTTCGCCGCCAGTTTGTCCGTTACTTGGCGGAAGTGCTCTCCTGGCTCTTCCTGCCGCATGATTCCAAAGACGAACTGACCCGCGACCCGATTTGATGTGCGCCGGCCGGCCTAATCTCGACAGCTTGGAGAGACTCGCTATTTCTATGTTTGTCGCCGTGTCGCTGCTTTCCACATTGATTCAACCTCAGGCCACCGGTTTCCCAACCAGTGGCGAAGACAGGAGGCTCCTATGAGCGAAAGCCCGGTCATTATCCGCGTGCGCGATAATGGGCCTTACGTGGTGGAAGGTCCCATTCAAGTCGTAGATGCTGAAGGCAAGGCTTTCCCGCTCCCTGCAGGCAAGCCGGCCATTGCGCTGTGCCGTTGCGGCCACTCCAAGAACAAACCCTTCTGCGATGGTTCACACCGCACCGTCGCTTTTCAAGCCAGCGAACGAGCGCCAGCGGGTTAGAGATGGTGCGCCTCGTGGGCGTAAACCGCTTTGTCCTCCCCGAAGATTTCCGCAATGCGTTCCCCGCTCAGAATTTCACGGGGAGGTCCTTCGCACAAAATCTGCCCATTTCGCAAGCACAGCACATAATGTGCTGAATTGCTGACGACGCTGAGATCGTGTGACACCAGCAAGACGGTGATCCCATGTTCCTGGTTCAGCCGCGTTATGAGAGCGTAAAACTCACCCTGATGGCGAAAATCAATGCCCGCTGCCGGCTCATCCAGCAACAACAGTTCGGGCAATGGCTCCAGGGCCAACGCCAGCAGTACGCGCTGCAATTCGCCCCCCGATAGGCCAGCTACCGGACTATCGAGCAAATGTTCTGCATGGACACGGCTGAGCAACTGGGTGATTCGCTGCCGCATGTTCTTGCCTACCCCGAGAAATAACGGCCGCGACGCCATGCCCAACGCCACCAGCTCCACCACTGTCAGCGGCAAGTTGGTGTCGAACAGCAACCGCTGTGGCACATAACCAATCCGTTCGGGATGACCAGGCCTATGGTCATGACCGCAGTGAAAGGTAACGCGCCCAGTGTAAGGCACTTCACCCAGAATCGCCCGCAGCAACGTCGTTTTCCCCGAACCATTCAGACCTATTAATGCCGTTACTTTGCCCCGTGGGATTTGTGTCGTCAAATGCTGCAATATCTGTTTGCCACCCAGTGTGACACCCAAATCGCGTATGGTCACCAGGGCTGACGAAGCCTGAGTACTCATGGTTTATAGACCTCCCGCAGCTTACGCAAATTTGTTTCCATCTGGGTGAAATACCAGTCAGGCGAGACGTAAAACCGTTTCTTGGGATCAGGCTCGGCAGTTTCTATCGGGTCGAGTTCGATGATAGCCAATTTTTCCCCCAAACTTTCCTGAAGTCGATGCAGGATCGTCGGGGCGGAACCTGGCTCGGTGGCCAAAGCACGCACCTTTTTCTGCCGACATGCTTGCACCAGCTTGGTAAACTCGGCTGGGCTTAACTCCTCACCATGCAATCCCCGCACCGCCAGGAGGCGGTCTTCGTAGTCCGAGCCGAAGATGCTTCGCCCCAGGTAGCGAAATGCGTCATGCGCCGTAGCCAGCGCTCCCGTGGTTTCGCGGAGCGGATCTGCAAGCTTTTTGAGTTCGCGTAACCGCTCGCACACTTCCCCTAACCGCTGGGTGAAGATTTGCTGGTGTTCCGGCTTCAATTCGCATAACGTGTCGCAAATGACTTGTGCGATCTGCTGGGCCTCCTCCAACCCAAGCCAGACGTGAGGATCGGCTCCAGGCCCATGCACATGGCCATGGTGCTCGTAACCAGGCACTTCGATTAGCGATACGCCCTGCTTCCTCAATTCTTCTGCGACACGCAGCACACGGAGGTCCCGCCGGCCACTCCCGGACACCATCGGCATCAGGAATCCTTCCAATCCCAGTCCGTTGGCAATCACCAAATCTGCGCCATTGAGCAAACGCGCCTCCTCGGCAGTCGGTTGAAACTCATGCGGCCCGTTGGTGATACACAAACACCGCACATCGGCTTCTGGCTCCCCGATGGCCGCCGCCAGACAATGCAACGGTACTATGGTCGTCAAAACGCGCAGTTGCTTTGTCCCCTCCCACGGGTCTCCTTCCATACGTTTTAGGCAGCCTCCGAGCATGACCGCTAGCGCTACCGCTGCGACGGCCCCCCATCGAATCCATCCTGTACAATGCCTGCTTCGGTTCATGGCTGCTCCTGCCCCGTCGGCTTGGTTCTTGGTTATGGTAATACTTGGTTAGACTCATTCTAACCAGTACCAGTCTAGTTGGCTAGGGCCTATCGCCGGCTAAGACTGTGGTCGGCCACCGCCGCTTCGCTAGTATGCAGCCGCACCAACCCTTGGCCTTTCACCCGTGCTTACTCCATCCCCGTCGCCCAGACCACAAACTCAAACCCATGCTGCTCCATCGAAGATAACCAGCCACACATCGCCAACCAGGCCAAACGTGAACTCCTTGACGGAAACCAACGCCGCGGGTCCTCAACAGCGCGGACCCGACTGCGTAACATGGGGCGGGCTTGTTTCCAGCAACTCCAGGTCACGCCTTGCCATCTCGTCATGGATTACTTGATGCCAATCAGGAGAACGCTGTTCGGGCGGGACATAATTCTCCCGCGCCCAGCGCCGCAAGCGTAGTTCCTCGATAATGTCCAGCGGTTCCTGGCTTGTACGCATCTTCCGACTCCTTGTTCGCTAGCTTTTCGCAGCCAAGAGTTCTCCATTCTATGTCGTGCTTACGTAGGAGCAAGGGCTATCTGGTCTTTTCAAACTTACATGTTTTGGCGTTTGCCCAGTGTAGCCAGGTCATCCTGCCAGGTTTGAAAGTGGAAGTAGCCAACTATCTGGAGGATAACCTTGTTTTTGCACGGAGCCCGAAGCGCAGCTGCGGACTGCTGAGCGTGGCCCCTTGCCACCGGCCCAGCGCAGACGTTGTATAGGTCGCCAGTTTTTGCGAGTATCTTCCTCAGCTAGCAGATGGCGGCTCCCAGCGCACAGTCCGGCGGGCGAAGCGAGCGCAAGGGCCGGCCAGGTCGCTAGCTTACGATTGCTTTGCCAGCCTTCAAGGTTGCTAGAATTGGTCTAACCAGAAATGGAAGCCCTTGTAGTAAGGTTTAGGTGAAAACAGGTCGTAACGAAAATTCCGATCCAGATACGGCGGGTAAGCCATATACGGTGGGGGGAGCTGAAACGGCTGCGCTGGATTGGGCCAGGGTTGTTGATTCGGCCAGTAATTGTGCGGAAAGTAATAGTACGGGTAGTAGTAGTACGTGGTCGGATTTGCACTAGGGATCGGCTGCTGCCCCAACGCTTCCATCAAGCCGAGAGTCAGCAGTGCCACTAGACCCAAGCAGTACCGTCTTCCTGACATAGGCATGCTCCTTGATTCGCGAGGGGGTTACCAACAATAGTGTAACACATTTCTAGGCCAACACCTGATATGGCTAGCCAGGGCAGCATATGAATTACTAACCTCAAGACAGCTTGTCATGGTTCACCTAGTGGTGCCTGTTTTACTGACATTGACACATGGACAAGATGGCTGATTGGACCCACGTTTCGTAGAATAGGTAAGAGCCAATCCTATGGCGAAAAACTTAGCCATTGGTGGAGAAAGCGAACATGAGTCCCAACCAACCGACTATAGACAATCCACTAATAGAGCGTTACGCCTCCGCAGAGATGGTAGCGATCTGGAGTCCGCAGCGACGGTACGGACTCTGGCGGCGACTGTGGCTGGCGCTTGCTGAAGCCCAATCTGAGCTTGGGCTAACCGCGGAGGATGGCAAGACCCCTCGCATTTCTCCCCGCCAGCTTGAAGCTATGCGCGCCCATCTCGACGACATAGATTGGGACAGGGTCGCCTTTTACGAGCGCCGATTCCGGCATGACGTGATGGCGCATATTTATGCGTTCGCCGACGTCTGCCCAGAAGCCCGCGATATTATCCACCTGGGAGCTACTAGCTGTTATGTTACGGACAACGCTGACTTAGTACTCATGCGGGACGCGATGAAGCTGCTCGTGCAAAAATTAGTTGGCGTGATAGATAAGCTGGCGGAGTTTGCCGAGCGGTGGCGCGACCTTCCCGCTCTCGGCTACACCCATTTCCAACCAGCGCAACTCACCACCGTGGGCAAACGCGCTATCTTATGGTGTTATGATTTAGTCCTCGATTTAGAGGAATTAGAACAGCGATTGAATACTCTGGCCTTTCGCGGTGCAAAAGGTACGACCGGCACCCAGGCGAGTTTCCTGGAATTGTTTCGAGGCGACCACGAAAAAGTGCGGCTGCTGGATATACTGGTGGCGCGGAAAATGGGCTTTGAGCGGATCTTTCCAGCTACCGGACAAACATATACAAGAAAGGTGGACGTGCAAGTTTTGCACACCTTGAGCGGACTAGGCCAATCTGCTCATAAGTTTGGCACCGATTTACGTCTTCTGCAACACGAGCGCGAGTTGGAGGAACCTTTCGAGGCAGAACAAGTCGGTTCTTCGGCTATGGCCTATAAACGTAATCCGATGCGGGCCGAACGTCTTTGCAGCCTGGCGCGTTTTCTTATCGAGCTGAGTCATAACGCTGAATACACGGCCGCTACTCAGTGGTTGGAGCGCACCCTTGATGACAGTGCCAACCGCCGATTAGTCCTGCCGCAGGCCTTTCTGACCGCAGATGCTGTTTTGCGTTTATATCTTAACATCGTGAGCGGTCTCACGGTAAATCCGGAAGTCATCGCCCAACATGTAGCTCGGGAGCTCCCCTTCATGGCGACCGAAAAACTGCTTATGGAGGCGGTACGCCACGGTGCAGATCGTCAAACAGCTCATGCGCTTATTCGCCGACATAGTTTAGCCGCTGCCGAACAAATTAAACTGGGTCGGCCTAATGATTTGCTGGAGCGTTTGGTTAAGGAACCAGTTTTCGCCGAACTTGATTTTGCAGTCGCGACCGATCCCCGCCGCTTTGTCGGTCGGGCGCCAGAGCAGGTAACTGAATTTTTGCATGACGTGATCGCCCCGATCCGCCAACGCTACCATGCATTTCTCGGTCAGCACGCGGAAATCTCGGTGTGAGTCTTTGACGATACCGCAACTCTTGCTCCGCGTGTAGCTTTGCGGCAAATTCTTAGCCATCAACAATTATTTCCTAAAGAACTCCTGGGGAGGAGACGCGACATGCTTCACAGGACGCTCGTTCCACGTCTGCAAATTTTTCATGCCGTACCCGCGTTTAGTTGGGTGGCGCATTAACTTTCCGGCAGGGGCTATTTGCAGCCTGTTCGTTTTACCTCAATTTCCAAGTAAATCTCGTCCTGCCGGTCAACTCGCTGCCTCTGCTAACCGATAAAGAAGGTGGACCGCTAGCTAATTTCCCTGCCGTCAGGAAGACCAACTAACTTGATACGGTCGGCATAATAAACTAAGGCGAGGGCTCCCGGTCAGTACCCGCAGCAACAGACTAATCGCTATATTCGTCAGATTCCGCAGACTTTAAGATTTTCGCTCGTGCTGCAGTAAGGCGTCCCCGCACCAGGGTGCCTAAGCCCACACATGGCGCCGACCATGTGCGTAGCCAGGGTAACACGCTCTTGCCCTTGTCTGGCTAAGCTCTATCCAACAGGAACAGCCTCCTATGCTAACGGGATTTTACAGTGCCGCGACTGCGCTGGAACGTGCCCAACACCATCACGAGTTAGTGACATTCAACTTGGCTCACGCTGCTGTTCCAGGCTACCGGCAATGGATGAACTCTACTGGGACATTCGAGAGCACGCTTGCTGCTATTGAAGCAACCAACGCAGCAGAACGCCTGGGAACTCGTTTGCGTGGTGTTAGTATAGATATATCGCCCGGACCGATCGAATATACGGGAGCACCCCTCGACTTAGCGATTCGCGGTCCAGGATTTTTTGTTGTGGAAGGCCCGGATGGTCCCCTCTATACTCGGGCGGGTACCTTGTCCCTAAACGCGGCACGCGAACTGGTGACCCCTGCTGGCTACCCTATCCTAGGGGCCGGTGGGAGGATCGCCCTGCCTGAAAATGCCAGCACGATTACAGTGCTTAGTGATGGTACGATCGTGGCCAATGGCCAACCGATTGGCCAACTTAGACTAGTAGAGATTTCCAATCCTAGCCTGCTAGAAACGGCTGGAGCAACTCTGTTTCGCGCGCCGCCCGCCGCAGTCAACGAGGCCACGCAAAGCAGTGTGCTGCAAGGATACCGAGAGGGGTCTAACGTGGATATGGTAGCGCAGTTGATACAGCTCATTACTGGCATGCGCCATTTCGAAGCGGCGCAGCGTGCCTTGCACGTGCTGGCGGATAGCTTACAACTCCAAACCCGACCAAATAGCTAGGACCACGCGGGAGGCTGACTAGCATGATTAAGTCACTCTTTACCAGTGCCACTGGCATGGCCGCTCAGCAGATCGTCGTGGATAATACCGCTAACAATTTAGCTAATGTCAACACCACGGGTTATAAAAGAAGCCAGGTCTCCTTTCAAGATTTGGTGTACATTACCCAGCGTCCTATCGGTGCCGAGACGGCTGCAGGTCAGCAGGAACAGAATGGGCTGCAAATCGGCAGTGGTGTGCGTATCGGCGGCAATATGAAGTTGTTCAGCGAAGGGGTTCTCGAAAATACCAATAATCCCTTAGACCTGGCTATAGAAGGTGAAGGATTTTTTCGCGTCCAACTCCCGAATGGCACCTTTCGTTATACGCGCGATGGAGCTTTTCGGATGAATGCGAATGGTCAAATTGTCACTGCCGACGGCTTTCTCCTCGATCCGCCCATTACTATTCCCAACAATACATTATCTATATCCATTGCAACCGACGGGACAGTTTCCGTGATAACCGCGGATTCTCCTAACACTTCGACGGTGGTGGGTAATCTGCTTTTGGTGCGGTTCCCGAACCCTGCAGGACTGAGTAGCGAAGGGCGCAATCTTTACGCTGAAACTGCCGCCTCCGGTGCACCTATCGAGGCGACACCCGGACAAGACGGATTAGGCACGATACGGCAAGGTTTTCTCGAACGTTCCAACGTTGATGTCGTGCAAGAGTTGATCAATCTGATTCTAGCCCAGCGCGCCTACGAATTTAATACCAAGGCCATTCGGGTGGCGGACGATATGCTTGCTAGCTCAAACGAGCTCGTACGCTAAATCCAGCCTTTGTCTTTCCTATTCATCTGATCCCTCACATGCCGAATAGGCGAACCGATGATGCTTAGGCTGGCGCGGCAATTAAGATCAATCTGCACGAAGCTCGGTTGCATTGTTTGTCCGAGCGGACTAAGGATGGGGCTCGGTGGTATGCTAGGAAGCAACGTGGGCTCGGCCGTATGGTGCGGTGTGATTAGTGCGGTCCTCCTATGGTGTGTGGCTTGGTTTGCTGCTTTAGTTGTTCGGGCTGAACCTGAAAGTGCTATAGTGCACATCGGGCTGCGCGCCGAAGTAGAGTTGCACACAGGTCGTATTCATATCGGGGACGTTGCTGATGTTTCGGGTGGGCCGCTGCACCTCAGGCAGCGGATTGCAGGATTGGATATAGACGAATTGGTCGGCACGGAGAGGGAGACCTATATCACCCAACGGCAGGTGGCGTATCGCCTCCAACTTGCAGGGGTGGACATGCAAAGCGTTCGCCTAGAAGGGGCGCCGTTTGTGCGAGTGAAATTGGCAGCCATTCAGCCGGCATCCGCTAGCCGCAATAACGCCGGTAGAGTTTCCTCAAGTCCGCTGCAGGCAGGTAATGCCGTAACGGGTTTCCGTGCTGGCACAGCAAATCATCTTGTGGGAGGTGTGCGCCCTGCCTCCCTCAGTGCTCGACCAGCTGCGGATTCGGTTGCAACTAATCAGATGCGCCCCAACGAGCACCTATCTATCAGTGACCCGGTGGTTCTTATTAAGAAAGGGGATTTGGTGCGGCTAATGGCACGCGTTGGGCCATTAGAAATCAGTACCCGAGGTGAGGCCCTTGCAGACGGCAGGCTTGGACAGATTATCCCAGTGCGGAATGTGGACTCTAAACAAACCGTGCATGCGCGAGTGATTAAGCCGGCGACGGTAGAGGTGGAATATTAGGGCATGCGCTGGACACTAATCACGACCACTTACATTCTCAGCATAGCCCAAATCGAGCCAGGAGTCGCAAAAGCCAACTCGGCCAGGAGATAACCATGAATTCATCTAGGTGGGCAACACGGCTTAATTTTGGGGTCTTCCAAGTGGCAGCAATTGCGGGGATTCTTAACAGTGCACTCAGCTATCCGTCCAGCAGTGAGGCTGAATCTCTCTGGGATCGGCGACATCCGAATAGCGCCTTCTTGTTTACGGATCTGCGTGCGCGGCGTGTGGGCGACTTGCTGACCGTCATCATCAACGAAGCTACCGATATCGAGCATCGAGATAAACGGGATATGGAAAAACAAACACGCAGTTCGGAGGTCTTCCAATTCAAGGGCAAAACTCAGGGGAACGTGGCTACCCGGCAGGCGGCAGCGGATTTGAATCTTAGCAACGAGGCTCAACGAGAGTTCCAAGGCAAGGCCGATTATCGGGCGGATCGGCGCATGGCGGATCGCATCACCGTCGAGGTTATAGCGGTGCTGCCCAACGGAAATTTAGTTATCGAAGGTTATCGTAGCCGTTTGATTAGTGGCGAACAGCGAGTTCTGCGATTACGTGGGATCGTGCGGCCTATAGATATAGCGAGCAATAACACAGTGCAGTCGCAGTTCATAGGCAACCTGACCATTGAATACTTGGGACGAGGGCATGAGTCGAGTTATAACGATCCGAACTGGTGGGGAAGGATTATGAACCGGCTCTGGCCATTCTAATAATGGCTGGAATGATAGTGAACTTATCCGAGCCGGTTGCAAACACTTAGAGGCCATGAGCAGACTAATTGCGCTCTGGTGGCTGATAGGCACGTGTGCGCTATCCGCGGTGCCGGCAGCGGTGGGTCAGACGGTGCGGATTAAGGATATTACGGATTTCGAAGGGGCCCGGCCAAATCAACTTTATGGATTTGGCTTAGTCGTGGGCTTAGGGAACACTGGGGGGCGAAGCCAGTTCACGCAGCAAGTAGCTGCAGATATGTTGCAGAAAATGTCGGTGAACGCCAAGGCGGTGCGTGAATTGCAAATAGACCCCGTATTCCGTTCAGGGAATATATCAGCGGTCATGGTGACTGCAGAATTGGGGCCTTTTGCGCGCAAGGGAAGTCGGATAGATGTAACCGTGTCGGCGTTGGACGATGCGAAGAGTTTGCAAGGGGGAGTCCTGTTACTGACACCGTTGCGTGGGGTAGATGGGGAGGTATATGCCGTGGCCCAAGGGCCAGTGTCTGTAGGAGGGTTTTTAGCGAGTGGGCGGGCAGCAACGGCGCAACAGAATTTTCCAACTGTGGGGCGCATACCTGGAGGAGCAATTGTGGAAGCAGAAGCGCGCGGGGAGATTGTTTGCAATGGCCGGTTACGCTTATTGCTGAAAAAGCCGGATTTCGCGACCGCACAGGCAATCGCGAAAGCGATTAACCAAAAGTATCCTGAATCGGCCATCACGCTGGATGCCGGGACTGTTGAGGTCAGCATCCCTCAGGAAAAACGGGGCAATGTTGTGGGATTTGCTGGCGAGATCGGATTGTTGGAAGTTGCGCCTGACGCGGTGGCAGTCGTAGTGATTAACGAGCGTACCGGAACGGTAGTAGCCGGACAGCATGTCAAAATATCTACGGTGGCGGTGGCACACGGGAATTTGACGATAGTGACGGCAGAGAATCCGGAGGTTTCGCAGCCTCTGCCGTTCAGCCGAGGACAGACGACGGTGGTACCGCGAACGCAACTGAATGTCACGGAACAGGGTGGCGGCTTGGCCGTCATCGAGCAGTCTGTGACTGTGGCGGAATTAGCGCG
>BEIM01000065.1 GCA_002898995.1 bacterium HR36 | reverse complement strand
GCGGTAAACCGCGGCTTGCCCCCTCCTTGCAAAATCGGCTTACCGCGTGCGGAGGAGCCTACCATGTACCTGCGGAAAGGGTTGCTGGCAAGTATCGGCGTCTTGCTGCTGGCAGGGCTTGCTTATTTCGCTGGAGAAGCAGAGCCAACCGGCCTGAAAATGACGGAAGCGGCCCAGCAATTCCTGCAATGCCTTTCCCCCGAGTTGCGACAGAAAGCGACATTCCCCTTTGACCATGCCGAACGTTTCAACTGGCATTTCGTGCCCTTGGAACAAAACCGCAAGCCGACGCGCAAGGGCGTGGCTTTGTTCGAGATGAACGAGACGCAAAAAGAAGCGGCGCGAAAGCTCTTGCGTTCGGCAGTGAGTGCGGAAGGGTATCAAACCGCCACCACGATCATGAGCCTGGAGGCGATTTTGCATGAGCTGGAACAAGGCAAAGGCCCGACTCGCGATCCGGAGTGGTACTTCTTCACGGTGTTTGGCGAACCGACGCGGGATGGGGAATGGGGTTGGCGTGTCGAGGGACATCATTTGTCGCTCAATTTCACGCTAGCCAAAGGCGAAGTGATTAGCTCGACCCCCGCTTTTTGGGGCGCCAATCCGGCGACCGTTATGAGCGGCCCAAAAAAAGGCCAGCGCACCATTCCAGACCACGACGACCTGGCACGCGAATTATTCCGCTCCCTGGATGCACAGCAGCGCAAACTGGCTTATCAGCCCAAACAGTTCCCCGAAGTGCAAGCCCGAAACAAGTCAGCCAATGTGGGTCAGCCTGTCGGTCTGCCCGCAGCGCAAATGCGCCCCGAGCAAAAAGAAATCCTCCGCAAACTTCTCAATGCTTACTTGCGAAAACTGTTGCCGCAAGTTGCCGAGGCTGAAAAACGCCGCTGGGAAAGCGCCGGTTTCGACCGAATCCATTTCGCCTATGCCGGCGGTACCGAACCGGGTCAGCCACGCACCTATCGCATTCAGGGGCCGACTTTCCTGGTCGAGTTCCTCAACGTCCAGCCCGATTCCGCAAAAAACCCGGCCAATCACATACATAGCGTGTGGCGGAGCCTACCTGGCGACTTTGGCCTGGCTGCGCGATAAAAACGAAACGTAGCCACTTTTGCGGCACTACCTTGGGCGCAGGCACCCAGTAACCCGGGGCGATCCCTAGCATTTTTGGGCATCGGAGCAGGCTATGCGGACTGGGTCATGGAAAAATCGGTTGGCCATCCTGGCGTGTATTGTCGGAGCCTGGGCGCTGGGACGCTGGCAAGCAACCTGGGATCGCTCGGACCTTGGTCGCCAAGGAAGCGGCGCTTCCGCTCAGGAAAAGCCGCAACCTGCTGCCGTCCCGGGTTGGCAGCGCGGTAAAGGCTGGGGTTGGATTTGGGGGAAGGAAGATGAGGTTGGCGCACTCAATGCCATGACCGATGCCAGCCGACTCGCCGCCCTAAAGCTCGTGCGGCAGGGCAAAGTGTACGATCTCGGCGTCACCTACAGTCGCCGATCCTACCGCTGGCCCGGACACAATCCTGGTGAGGTGATCACTTTCCGCAATCCCGAGGGCTTGATTCGGCAAGAGGATTATCCTGCGGTCGTGGACGTACAACTCAATCCGCGCCGGCTGGCCTGGCATAGCTGTGCGCTTTTCCTCAGCGATAATGTGGGCACGCAAATAGACGGCCTGGCCCACATCACTGCGGGCGACGATACTCATTGGTACAACGGTTTCCGCGAGGCGGAGTGGGGCGGCAATTTCGGAGTCCGCAAATGCGATGCGGTTACCATCCCGCCGATTGTGGCCCGGGGCGTGCTCATTGACGTGGCTAGGTTCCGCCAGGTGGAGGCTCTGCCCAGCCATTATCGCATCCGCATCGAAGACCTGCAGGGCGCTCTAAAGGCGCAACAGGTCGAGCTTCGACCAGGGGATGTCGTGTTGATTCGTACCGGAACACTGCGTTACTGGGGCGAAGATGGGGCGGATCACGACAAGCTGCGCGCCCACGACTCGGCCGGGATCGATCTCGCCGCCGCACGATGGTTAGTCGAGCAGCACGGCGCCATGCTCATTGGCTCCGACACCAGCGGCCTGGAACACACACCCGGTCCCAACGAGCCGCCCAGCTTCCTGCCCGTGCATTATTACTTGCTGGTCGAACAGGGCGTCCACATCGGCGAGTTCCACTATTTGGAAGAGCTGGCCCGCGATCGCGTGTATGAGTTCTGCTACATCTGCACGGTGAACAAAATCCGCGGCACCACGGCGGGTTTCTGCCTGCGTCCCATTGCGCTCCGCTAAAGCCCACGGCGCCGCCTCGGGCAAACACTAACCCAGACCAGCCAGCCGAGCGCTTGACGCGGGCTCGGGCTTTAGGTTACAATCGCCACAGATGGGATTCGGGAAAGGCAGCAATCCTTGCGGTTCTGCCAGGAAACAGAACCATGGCGGCACTGGTAGTAGTCCGGGGACCTCATGTAGGATCGCGCTACGAGCTGAAAGAAAGCTCCTTCATCATTGGGCGCAATCCGGGATGCCATCTGGTTATCCCTAGTCCCGCCGTGAGTCGTGAGCATGCCCAGGTGTTTCGGCAGGAAACGGGTGAGTATTACATCAAAGACCTCGGTAGCCGCAACAAAACCTTAGTCAACGGTCGGACCCTGGAACCACAGGTGCCGGTGCGGCTGCGCGATAAGGACGAAATCCGCATTTGTGATATCCACCTGCAGTTTTTGGAAGAAGTTGTGCGCAAGCCCTTGCCAGCAGAATTCCGTCCCGAGGAAGAAGAGGAGGCCAGCGAAAGGGCTGGTTCGACCGTGGTCAATCGGGTGGCGGTCAAGGACGAGTCCAGTTATTTGCTGCTGCAGGCGCAACCTGCGGACCGCTTGCAAACTTTGCTGGACATCAGCAAACGGTTGATCCGCACCCTGGAAGTGGAAAAACTCCTGCCGCAAGTGCTGGAAAGCCTCTTTCAAGTGTTTCGCCAAGCGGACCGTGCGTTTTTGATAATGCCAGATGAGCAGCGGAAACGCTGGGTAGTGCGAGCGCGGAAATGCCGCCGGGAAAGAGATGAAGAGAATGCCCGCCCTTCTCGGGCGATTATCGAAGAGTGCGTGCGGACGGCGGAAGCTTTCCTTTGCGAGGATGCCAGCGCCGCCTCGCAGTTTCAGGCCAGCGAAAGTATCGCCGATTTTACCATCCGCTCGGTGATCTGCGCTCCGGCTCGCAATCCCGAAGGCAAGATTCTGGCCGTGCTTCAACTGGACACCCAGGATCGTACCCGCCAGTTCACCAAGGAAGACCTGGAGTTGCTCGTAGCCGTGTGTAACCAGGTGGCGCTGGCCTTAGACAATGCCGAGCTTCACGAAGACCGTTTGACCCGCGAACGCCTGGAGCGGGAGATGGAATTTGCCCGCCAAATGCAGGCGATCTTGCTGCCCGGGCAGCTGCCGCGCCTGCCCGAGTATGAATTTTTTGCGCACTACAAGGCGGCTCGCTACGTCGGGGGAGATTTTTACACCATCCTGCCCTTGCCCGACGACCGACTCGTGCTGGCGGTAGGAGATGTTGCAGGCAAAGGAGTGGCTGCCGCCTTGCTCATGGCGCGGATGACTGCCGACGTCCGCTATTGTGTGCTGACCCAGTCTTCCCCCGAGCTCGCCATGGGTTTATTGAGTCAGCTCTTGACCCAGGCAGGGCTGGAAGATCGGTTCGTGACCATGGCGCTGGGCGTGCTCCATCCCAGCACCCACCGCTTGACCGTGGTCAACGCCGGACACCCCCCGCCTATTGTTCGCCGAAACCAAAACGACCGCGTCGAGGAAATTGCTGGCGGAGATTACATCGGCCTGCCTTTGGGGGTGGACGCCGAGGCCAAGTACACCGCTTTTGAGCTGGAAATGCAGCCAGGGGATGTGGTGTATCTGTTCAGCGATGGGGTGCTCGACGCAACGAGCGCTCAAGGGGAGCGATTTGGCCACGAGCGCATCATCCAGGCCATCCGCAGCGCACCGCCGGCATCCGCTCCCTTGGGAGGCAAACATCTCCTTAAACTGGTCGAGCAATTTTGCGCAGGCCAGCCTCATCAGCACGACGACCTGACGCTTTTGGTCCTCGGTCGTCGAGTGGTTCCGAGTACTTAGCTGGGCTTGCCGCGCAAGAGTCATTCCCAAAATCGAGACCTACGCCAAACGACAACTTATTTTGAAGCAGACAGCGCCTTGAAAAAATCCCCATTAGCGATGCAAACACCGCTATTCCGGTTTGCAGCATGGTCGTCGAAGTGCTCCTGGCGAGCTGCCGCTATTTCCCAGAGGCTGCGATTTCATAGTTTCAACCGGCGGCAATAGAATAATTCGCAAATGACGATGCTGCGGGAGGTGCCTCGTGCCTCTTTTCGAGTTCAGCCGCTACGATCCCAAGTACGCCTTTCAATCGCTGGAGACGGAGCAGCTTTTCGACCAGCTCAGTGACCACTTACTGGAGCATGGGGAATATTTGCTGCGCTATCTGCAACGTTTGCCCGAGGAAGATCGCGCCCTGGTTGAGCAACTAGTGCGTGCCGGGTACCTGGATGAGGATGAGCGTGGCCGCTTGATGGTCACCATGAAAGGGATGCGGCGAATCGCCCAGAAGGCGCTGCAGGAGCTTTTTGCCGTCCGACGCCGCGATGCTCCTGGACGCCATGAGACACCCTGGCGGGGCAGTGGCGAAGTGCAACCGGAAGAAACGCGGCCGTATCAGTTTGGCGACCCGTTGTCGCTGGTCGCCCCGCACGAAACGCTCAAGAACGCACTCCGTCGTGAGGCAGAGGAGTTTCGCCGCCGCGGGCCGCACCGCAACCTGCACCTGGCGGAAGAAGATTTCGTTGTTCACGAAACCTTGCACACCAGCCGATGTGCTACCGTTCTGCTGCTGGATATGAGCGGTTCGATGGGGCGCTATGGAAAATTCCTGCAAGCGAAGCGGGTCAGTCTCGCCTTGCGCGAACTGATTCGCCAACGTTATCCCGAAGACCATCTGGAGATCCTTGGCTTTTACACGTTTACGACACCCCTATCCGAACGCGCCTTACTCCTGGCGATGCCGAAAGAAGTGAGCATCTTCGATAGCCGCGTCTTTCTGCGTTTTTCGCTCGATCATCCGCCGCGACGTGTTCCCGAACATTTCACCAATCTGCATGCGGGTTTGCGTGTGGCCCGCGAACGCTTACGCCGCATCGGTTGCGAGAATCGGCAGATCATCTGCATCACCGACGGTGAGCCAACCGCCCACCTCGAAGGTCGCGACGTAATCCTGCAATACCCGCCCGCGGAGAAAACGGCACGTTTGACCATTGAGGAAGCGGTGCGCTGCCAGCGCGAAGGTATCCATGTCAGCACGGTAGCGTTAGTGGATGACCCGTTTTATTTCGGTCTGACCCGCTTCGTGCAACAGATGGCGGCAGCATGCCGCGGCATCGCCGTGTATAGCTCCGCGGACAATCTCGCGACGGGCGTGCTCGAAAGTTTCCACGCCGGTCGCCGCACACGCCGCACCTGGGGTCGCTGATAGTCCTAACTTCAAGGCCGGCGACCCGTTGGCCCCAACCGGTTGGGAACCAACTGATTGTCCGCGGCAATGTTTGGCTCGGTATGATACCCAATGCAAATTCCGTAGCGATGGTTACCAATGCACCGATTGCCGACGATCGTCGGCTTCACGGAACCCTGGAGCTCAATGCCCGAACCCGCATTGGCTGTACAAAAGTTGCCGCGAATGGTCGGCCGCGCTACCTCGCGCACCCAAATGCCATGTTCTCGATTCTGTCGGCAGGTGTTCTCTTCAACGGTGGCAGTCGTCCTCATGCCCAGGCCGATGCCGACTCGGTTCAGCGTGCAAGTGTTCTTCTGGCACAGCCCTCTGGCGTCATCGGAGTACTCAACGCCGAAGTGTCCATTGCCGGTGCAAGTATTTCCCTGGATGTCGGCTTGCGTTTGTCCGTAAGCGGCGATGCCGTGTTGGCCGTTATTGAGGGCCTGGCAGTTCTTGACAGTTGCCTGGGCGCGATGATGCAGAACGATACCATGTTGGGCATTGCCCCGGACAGTGCAACCTTCCACTTCTCCCACGGCGAACCCGGTCATGGCGATGCCGCAGTCCCGACATTTTTCGGCGCTGCACTTGTTGATGCGGCATTTGCCAGCATGCACCACAATGCCTAGTTCGCATTGCAGAATAGTACAGCCCTCGATGAGATACATGCCATCATTTTTGCCGGTCACGCTGATACCAGCACGCTCGTTTCGTTCAACAAGGCATTTAGAAATCGAGATGGAGTCGGCAGCACGAATATCCAGGCCATACCCAAGTTGCTGGCTAAACTGGTTGCGGATACCACCCGTAAATTTGCAACCCTGTGCCGTGAACTTACCCGCTTCGACAAAGACGACACTAGCCGGCAGTTTCCCCGTATGTTCCAGGGTCAGCCCTTCCACCGTCCACGACCCCTCGCCTGCAAATTTCAAGACGTAGTCCGGCGCATCGCAAAAGACGTGCGTTTTGTCTTGGCCCGCACCGCGAATTTGCAACGATTTGTCCACGATCAGTCCGCGCGGCAGCTGATATTTCCCCTCGGGCAAGACGATGATGTCGCCGGCCTGCGCTTGCTGCACCGCTTGCTCCAACGTCGCCGCATCTTTTCCCACATGCCAGGTGCGAATTACAGTAGGTTGCCCTTCCTGCGGCGGATTAGCCGGGCCCTGCGCTTGAGAGGAACCGACGGGCGGCGAAAAACCGGATTGTGGCGGTTTTGGCGACGCCAGTATTCCCTGTGGGAAAACCTGTCCTTTTTTGTTGCCGGCAAAAATGTTGTTCGGCTCCATCGCTGGAATCACGCCGTCAGTCCAGATTCCGTATTCAGCATTGTCCTGGATGAGGTTGCGTCGTAGGGTCGGTTTGGCAGGTCCTCGGATCAGGAGCCCATGTATTTTGTTGCTAGAAAGGGCGTTGGAATCGAGAATTGCTGGCGAGTTGCGGATGTAAATCCCCTGTTGGTTACCTACGCAGGTATTACCAGAAACCACCACTTGCGGGCCAGCATTTACAAGAACAATCCCGCAACTTTGACAATCACCACAGTGATTGTCTGCGATCAGTCCGCCTGCAGACTCAGTAAAGATTACGCCATCGAAACAGCGTTCGATTTTATTCCCTGTTACCTGAGCCTTAGCGGCATCGGTTACAGTGATCCCGGCCCTCCCATTATTTAGGAAAGTGCAGTTCACTACGGAACCCGAGGCCTTATTGATGAACAAGACCCCTGAGCCGTGGGTTACCGGAGGTATTCCCGACGAGTTAACAGCGCGTGCACCGCGAATTTCGCAATGCGCAACTGTGCCCATTTCCCCGGCAATGACAACCACGTTTGCGGGTTGGTTGCCCGTGTATTGCAGCGTCAAATTCTCAATCCGGACAGACGACGCGATCACTCGAATACAGTCGCCGGGTGTGTTTGAGGACACTATGGTTCGGTCACGTCCATCTCCGCTGAAGGTGACGCGCTTGTTCACCACCAACGCAGCATGAAGTTCGTACTGGCCCGCGGGGATGCGAATCGTGTCGCCGTCCAGAGCGCGGGCTAAGGCTTCTTCGATGGACGCGACAGTGCGACCGATAATCCAGGTTATGGGCTTGCGCTGGCCAATGGGTTCCGTCGGCTTGGTAGCAGGCGCAGGCATGCTCGGGCTCGCGCCATCTTTTGCGGACGGTGAGACTGATGGTGGCTGGGCCGCCTCATGCTGCAGATCCCGGCGGCTGGAGGATAGAAGAACTACCACGAGCACCATCACGGCTACCGCACCGGCTCCGACTGCACCAGCCACGATCATCCAGGGTGGGATATTATGGCGGCGGCGACGGCGGATTAATTCGCGTAACGCCACGCCTTCCTCGGCCGCTGGTGGAACTGGCGCCATGGCGGCGCCGCTGATCAGTGTCGGAGTTGCTGCGGCCAGGCACGGAGTTCGGCCGTGCTGCGGCAATTTTCCATCCAATAGCGGGGCCAGATCAGCGCCCGTACAGAACGGTTCTAGCGCGACAGCGACTTCTTGCGGCGTGCTGTAGCGGAAGTTGGGGTCTTTGGCCAGCATCCGCTCGATGACCAGCGCCAGCTCATACGGAACATCAGGTCGCAGGGTCTGAATGGAGGGCGGGTCTTCTATCGCCAACGCCCGCAGCTTGCTGATGAGACTATCATATTGCGGACCGGAAAAGGGCGGTTTGCCGGCCAAGAGCGCGTACAAAGTCGCCCCAAGGCTATAGATATCCGCGCGGATGTCCACAGTCTGATGCGAGGCTTGCTCCGGAGCCATGTAGTCGAGCGTACCGACGATGACATTGCTAGCGGTCAAACTTTCGACCCCTGCGGCGCCTTGCACCTGCGAGTCCGCCAGCCGTGCCAAGCCCAGATCGAGGATCTTGACAATCGGCGGCCCGACTGGTTGGCGCGCCAGCATCAAATTGCCGGGTTTGATGTCGCGATGCACCAGGCCCGCGGCGTGAATGGCCTGGAGTCCGAGGGCTGCTTGGCGGATGATCTCGCAAGCTTCCGGCCCAGGAAGTGGCCCTGTTTTCCTCAGGATTCTCGACAAATCCAGGCCATCCACGAATTCCATCGCCAAGTAATGGATGTTGCCTACCTGTCCGGCATCGAGGGCGCGAACCAGGTGCGGATGCTCAATACGGCCTACGGCACGCATCTCCCGATGAAAACGAGCCACCATTTCGGGATTGTGCAAACGGTCAGCGGCCAGAATCTTCAGCGCTACTGGCGTATCCAAATGAACGTGCACCGCGCGATACACTGCCCCCATGCCGCCCTGGCCCAACCTGGCCAGCACGCGATACTGCCCCAACACCTGCCCCGGTTGGATTTCGGTTCCGTGTTGCTGCGCGGATGAACCCGCGCCGCCCGTCTTCCGCGACTGCGGCGCAGCACTCCCCGGTACGGGCCCATCCCCAGAACCAGACGACCCACCAGGTTTTGGCGGTTGGCGACCGGCAGGTTGACTCATGGCCTCGCTCCTGACAACTGAACGGGGTTAGCTTAGGGCTGCTCTTTCCCCTTTCTTTGGATAGTACTGATTTTACCTCCGCGGGCTGCGGGTCGCAACCAATTTTTCTCCCTGCCCGCCAACAAATACAATGCCACGAATCCGAAGGCTGCTTAGCTGGCCTTCCCAGGTATCCATCTCGCTTTGAAGGAAACGCAGGATGACCGTCCGCACTCGCTTCGCCCCAAGCCCTACGGGATATCTCCACATTGGCGGTGTGCGCACCGCTCTCTTCAACTGGCTTTTTACCCGCCGACACGGCGGGCAGTTCATTTTGCGGATTGACGATACCGATATTGGGCGCAATCGGCCGGAAGCGCTGCAACCGATTCTCGACGGTTTTCGTTGGCTGGGGATTTTGTGGGACGAGGGCCCGGAAGTGGGTGGCCCATACGCCCCTTATTTCCAATCCCAGCGGTTGGACCTTTACCGCCAGGCCGCCCGGCAGCTGGTCGCAAGCGGTTACGCTTATCCTTGCCTGGCGACCAAGGAAGAGCTGGAAGCGGAGCGGCGAGCCGCGGAACTAGCGAAACGCCCTTACATTCATCGCGGCAAGGGGCGGGACTTGTCGCCGGGCGAGGCGTTGCAACTGTGGCAGGAAAAGCAACTACCTTTGCGTTTCAAGATTCCTGTCGGCCGCAAAATTGTTCTCCAGGACATTATCCGCAAACACGTCGAATGGGAAACCGATCTGCTGGGCGACCCGGTGATCCTGCGAAGTGACGGCACGCCGCTTTACAATTTCGCCACGGTGGTGGACGACATCGCCATGCGCATTACCCACGTCATTCGCGCCGCCGAGCACCTGTCCAATACGCCCATTCAGATGCTGATTTTCGAAGCGTTGGGGGCGTCGCTTCCCGCATTCGCCCACGTCCCAGTCGTCAATGAACCTGGCAGTAAAAAGAAACTCAGCAAGCGCGACATGAAAAAATTCGTTACCCCCGAAGTGCGAGCCAAGCTCCGGGCTCTGGGCTACTCCGATGCCGAGATTGATAGCCGCGATGACCTCAACCCCGCTACCGTCGCCTATTATCAAGAGCTCGGCTACTTGCCCCAGGCTTTGGTCAATTACCTCGGCCGACTCGGTTGGAGTCTGGATGACCATAGCGAAATCATTCCGTTGGAGCAGATGATTCGCCATTTTAGCCTGGAGCGCGTCAACGATGCCCCCGCCAGTTTCGATCCGGATAAGCTTTACTGGATGGCGGGCGAATATATGCGGCAGTTGCCGATCGAAGAAAAGGTAAACGGCGTGATTCCGTATCTGGTACGCGCGGGATTAGTGCCTGAACCCATCACAGCATTCCTCCGCGACCGGATACGTCAGGTGGTGGAAGTCTGCGGGGATCGGCTCAAGCTCTTTTCGGACATTCTCACCTATGGCGCGTTCTTTTTCCGCGATCCGCATTACGACGAAGCAGCACTGCAAAAGCGCGTGGGCAAGGCGGGGATTCCCGAGGTCTTGCAGCGTTTCATGGAGGAATTGGGGCGGGTCGAGCCGTTTACGCCTGCGACCCTGGAGGAAACTTTGCGGCAATTTTGCGAACGGGAAAACCTCAAAGCCGGCGATCTGATCCACGCTCTGCGGGTCATCACCACCGGCGTTACTGTGGGGCCGGGGCTTTTTGATGTGCTGGCCATTCTGGGACGACAGGAAACGCTCCGCCGGATTGAATTGGCCCTGCGGCGCGTCCAGGGGGTCGCTCAGTAAGGAGTGCGAACTATGTCCATAGTCGCGGTTGGCACGGTGGCGATTGATTCGATCGAAACCCCTACCGCCAGCGTGCACCACGTACTCGGGGGATCGGCCACCTATTTCTCATACGCCGCCAGTTTGTTTACCAAAGTCCATCTGGTGGCTGTGGTCGGTGAGGATTTTCCTGCCGAACATCTCGAACAATTCCGCCAGCGGGGTATTGATCTGAGTGGCCTGGAGATTCGTCGTGGTGGCAAGACGTTTTACTGGCGGGGACGGTATCACGCCGACATGAATAACCGCGATACGTTGGAAGTCCATCTGAACGTGCTGGCGGATTTCAATCCGACTCTGCCTGCAATTTACCGGGAATTGCCGTACGTTTTCCTGGGCAATTCGAGCCCCCAACTGCAGCTGCGTGTGCTGGAACAAATGGCGCGGCCGCAACTGGTCCTTGCCGATACCATGAATTTGTGGATCGAAACGCAGCGCGAGGCTTTGCTGCAATTGTTACCGCGATTGGATGGATTACTGCTCAACGATAGCGAAGCCCGGTTGCTAGCTGAGGAGGAGAACCTTGTGCGTGCGGGTTTGAAAATCCGCGACCTCGGGCCGAAGTTCGTCATTATCAAAAAGGGAGAGCATGGCTCGTTTCTGTTCAGCCGCGATGGCGTGTTTGTCTTGCCAGGATATCCGACGCCGAACGTGGTCGACCCGACAGGAGCGGGAGATAGTTTCGCCGGAGGGATTCTCGGTTACCTGGCTTCGGATACCAGTCCGCCGCCTGGACGCTTGCGTCGGGCTATTGCTTACGGCACGGTGATCGCCAGCATCACCGTGGAAGGTTTCAGTCTCGACCGACTCAAGCAGGCAACTCGGGCGGAGATCGACCGCCGACTCGAAGAATACCG
>BEIM01000064.1 GCA_002898995.1 bacterium HR36 | reverse complement strand
CCCACCCGACAGAATCATTGATGGCGTCAACTTGTTACCCCTTATGATAGCAGACAAGAAATTAGAGCGTGAAGCAATATATATTTTCCGAGGACCGCAATTGATGGCCGTTAGGCAGGGCAAATGGAAGTTGCACGTCTCGCCACCTCAGCCAGCTAAGTTCAAAGTCTATAAGTCCAGCGATCCATACACTGATCCTCGAGGCCCTGATGGCGTGCGCATCCTCGCCCCGTACGAGCAGGCCCATCCTAGCCAGTTTCCCGGCTTAATTACAGGCGACCCGATCACGAGCGTTGGCCTTTTCGACCTGGACAGCGATCCAGGTGAACAGCATAATCTGGCCGAGAAACACCCAGAGGTAGTACGCCAGCTAAGCCAATTAGTGGAAAAAGTCCGCCAGGAAATGCGGAGCGAAGCCAAACAGCGCAGCCAACGCTAAGGGAGACAGTCTTCGCTAGCTTGCTGGACGTAAGGCTCCCATGCCACTCCACCCCAATAGTGGTGCTCCAGAATAACTACGTATTGAGCTATGGCGCCCCCCACGCATGACTTAGTCGCCAATTGGCACACCTTGCTGGAGAAGTTGCACCAGGAGGAAGCGCAAATTCGGTTAGGCGGTGGGCCTCAGGCGATTGCTCGCCAGCATGAGAA
This sequence comes from bacterium HR36, assembly GCA_002898995.1. Lineage (GTDB taxonomy): Bacteria > Planctomycetota > Planctomycetia > Gemmatales > HRBIN36 > HRBIN36. Next base: position 11,089 of record BEIM01000064.1, on the reverse strand, counting down.
AGGCCGGCTTACCGCCCGCGAGCGTGTTAGTTTGTTATGTGATCCCTCATCGACAGAGAGACAGGCACAACCGGCATTTTTCGAGTTAGGTTTATGGGCAGGTTGGAACATGTATCCCGAATGGGGCGGAGCACCTGCCGGCGGCGTGATCACGGGCATCGGCCGGGTCGGTGGCCGATGGTGTATGATTATTGCCAACGACGCCACTGTAAAGGCCGGCTCGTTTTTCCCGATTACTGTCAAGAAAGTTCTCCGCGCTCAACGCATCGCTTGGCAAAACCGCCTGCCTTTGATTTACTTAGTGGATAGTGCTGGCGTCTTCTTGCCCCTTCAAGACGAGGTGTTTCCCGACGAAGATGACTTCGGCCGAATCTTTCGCAATAATGCTGTCCTTAGTGCCGCAGGCATCCCCCAATTTGCGGCCATCATGGGCAATTGCGTCGCCGGCGGCGGGTATTTGCCTGTGTTGTGTGATGTTCTGCTTATGACGGAGGGGTCGGGCCTATATTTAGCGGGCCCGGCACTCGTTAAGGCAGCAATCGGCCAATCGGTCTCTCACGAAGACCTAGGCGGTGCTAAGATGCACGCCAGTATCAGTGGAACTATAGATTTTCGCGAGCCTGATGACCGATCATGTATAGCTCGGCTGCGCCGGCTGGTCGAGCAGCTTCCCGAGGAGCAAGCTCCCCTTTCTATCGGCAAGCACGATGCCGAAAAACCGGGCGACGCGATTTATTCTCTCGTTGACCCGCAAGGTATCCGGGAGTATGAGATCCGCGAAGTGCTGGCCTGTATTATAGACGCTAATAGTTTTGAGGAATATAAGGCGGAATATGGACCGACACTGGTTTGCGGTTTCGCCTCCATAGGAGGGATGCGCGTGGGTATCGTCGCCAACCAGCGGCGGCGTTGCCGTCAGGCCCACGGCCCCTTGCAGTATGGCGGGGTCATCTATGTAGATAGCGCCAATAAAGCCGCCCGATTTGTTATGGCCTGCAATCAACTCGGTTTACCCATAGTTTTTTTTCAAGATGTGAACGGCTTCATGGTCGGTCGGGAGGCAGAAGAAGCGGGCATCATTCGCGCAGGAGCCAAGCTCGTCAACGTGATCAGTAACAGTATAGTGCCTAAGATTACGGTGATTCTGGGAGGCTCGTTTGGCGCGGGAAATTATGCTTTGTGCGGTAAAGCATTCGACCCCCGCTTTATTTTCGCATGGCCGAGTGCCCGTTACGCTGTCATGGGGGCGCACCAGGCCGCTAGCACCTTATTAGAGATCACCTTGGCAGGCCTGCGACGCGAGGGTAAGGAAGTAGAGGCCCAGGAAATCGCGGCGCTAAGGGAACGCGTGCGCGCTGCTTATGAGGAACAAACCGATGTCCGCTATGCCGCCGCGCGCCTCTGGGTGGACGCTATCCTTGAACCAGCTCAGACCCGCCAGACCTTGATTTTCGCCCTACGTATTGCACAACGCACCAAGCAGGACAAAGGAGAATTCAAAACCGGCGTGCTTCAGGTATAATATGCTAAGCTGGCAGGCAGAAAAACCAGATGGGCGTAGCCGTGAACCGAGAACGCATTCGCGTAGGCAATGGCTGTGGTTTCTGGGGAGATCAACCCGATGCCCCCATTTTATTAGCGCAGCATGGTCGGTTAGATTTCCTAACCCTGGAATACCTCGCTGAGCTTACTATGTCAATTCTAGCTCAGCAGCGGCAACGCGATCCCCAACTGGGTTATGCGACCGATTTCCTCGACGTGTTAGAGCGCCTTTGTCCGTTGTGGCGAGACCAACCGAATTTGCGCATCATCACCAACGCCGGGGGACTAAATGCCATAAGCTGTGCAGAGCGCGCTTGCGAGATAGTGCGCCGGCACCATTTACGGAAACGGATCGCTATAGTGGTCGGCGACGATATTCAACCCCGTTTGCAGGAATTGCTGGCATCTGGACACTCCTTGGCCCACCTAGATACCGGCCAGCCCTTAGAAACAGTTATCGATCGCGTCGTGTGTGCGAACGTCTATCTCGGTGCTCAGCCGATAGTGGCGGCGTTAGATCAAGGGGCTGAACTCGTTATCACGGGCCGTGTTGCCGATGCCTCGTTGACCGTGGCGCCGGCGATCTGGACGTTCGGTTGGTCGTGGACAGATTGGGACAAGCTTGCCGCCGCCACGATTGCTGGCCACTTAATTGAGTGTGGCGCCCAGGTTACGGGTGGACTATTTAGCGATTGGACTAGCGTGCCTGACTTAGCTAATGTCGGTTATCCCATTGCCGAGCTAGAATGGGATGGTACCTTTCGTATTCTGCGCCCCGAAAGTAGTGGGGGCATGGTCACGATTAACACGGTGCGCGAGCAGCTACTGTATGAAGTCGGCGATCCTTCGGCGTATATCACGCCCGAGGTGATCGCCGATTTTACGAGCGTTACATTGCGCGCCCTCGAGCCGGATGGCGTGGAAGTGCGAGCCGCACAAGGCAAGCCCGCCACCGAAACTTATAAGGTATCTATCGCATATAAAGATGGCTATATCTGTAGTGGGCAAGTCGTGCTCACCGGCCATGATGCAGCTGACAAGGCCCGTCTTTGCGCAGATATCGTGCGTAGCCGATTGCACCGGGCAGGATACGAACCCCAGGAATATAATGTCGAGTTATTAGGGACAGGCGATACTTTGCCGGGAATCTGGCCCCGGACAAGGCCTCCCGAAGTCGTGCTGCGGCTCACTGCTTGGGATCCGCGTCGGCCAGTGATAGAGCGGTTTGCGCGGGAGATTGCACCCCTGGTGACTAGTGGACCTTCGGGGGTTTGCGGCTATGCCACGGGTCGGCCAGTGGTCCGCGAAGTTTTCGCTTATTGGCCAGCTTTGCTAGACAAATCCACGATCAAGCCGGAAATCCATATGCTAAGCACTTGATGGAGGGGAGCGATGCGACTTTACAATTTGGCACTGGCTCGCAGCGGAGATAAAGGAAATCACGCTAACATCGGCGTGCTCGCCCGCTCGCCGGAAATCTATGCGTGGCTCAAGGATTTTCTTACGGCCGCGCGCGTGGAAGATTATTTTCGATCGCTGCGCCCTAGCCGTGTGGAACGCTACGAGGCACCAAATATTTGGGGACTTAATTTCGTGCTTTACGACGTGCTCGCGGGAGGAGCTGCACGCTCCTTACGCCTGGATAGCCAAGGGAAATCTCTGGCTTGTGCGTTGCTGGAAATGGAAATTCCTCAATCCGCCAAACCGCCGCACTAAGTGCGGTGGTGCGTGTGGGAATTGGCGGCGAAAGAGACATTGGCGATCACAGGAGAAGATCTGTGAAATATGCGATCGTCATTCCGGATGGTGCGGCGGATGAGCCGCAAGCAATCTTGGGCAATCGGACACCTTTACAAGCCGCGAGGAAACCAAATATAGATCGGCTCGCGCGCTTGGGACGGGTGGGGCTAGCAAATAACGTCCCCGATAAATTCACTCCCGCCAGCGATGTGGCGACGCTGAGTCTCTTCGGCTACGATCCGCTGCGCTACTATACAGGCCGAGCGCCATTGGAGGCAGCCGCGCAGGGAATTGCATTAGGCCCTAACGACTGGGCGATCCGATGTAACTTAGTATATATAGAAGAGGGGCTCATGCGTGATTTCACCGCGGGACATATCAGTTCGGAAGATGCCCGGGAATTAATTGCCACTCTTCAACAAGCGCTCGGAACCGCGAGCTTGCAATTTGTAGCGGGTGTCAGTTATCGTAACCTGCTGATTTACCGTGGCGATGACGCAGGGCCGTTTAGTACGGAAACCAAGACTCAGCCTCCTCACGACATTCCCGATAAACCTATTAGCGATTACCTGCCCACAGGTCCGGGGAGCGAGTTGTTGCGCGATCTGATGGAGCGCAGCCGGGAGATACTTCGCGATCATCCCGTGAACCAAAGGCGTCGGCAGCAGGGCAAACGCCCGGCCACGCAAATCTGGCTCTGGGGACTGGGACAAGCCCCTTCTTTAGTGCCATTTCAACGGATTTATGGGAAGCGGGGAGCGATTATCACTGCCGTGGACTTAGTACGCGGAGTGGGAGCGTTGATCGGCTGGAAGCGCATGGATGTGCCGGGCGCGACTGGCTATGTAGACACCGATTACGCTGCGAAAGGCCGATATGCCACCCGAGCGCTGGAAGATTATGATTTAGTGTGTGTCCATATAGAGGCGCCGGATGAAGCGTCGCATGAAGGAAAAGCCGATGTTAAGGTCTGGACGATAGAACAAATTGACGAACATATAGTTGGACCAATTGCGGAGGCGCTTGCGCGTTATCCGAGGTGGCGGATATGGATTTCGCCGGATCACCGCACTACCTTGAGCACGCGCGCCCATGCCCGTGGTATGGTGCCGTGGGTAATGGCAGGCACAGACATACCGGCTGAGGGCTTTTCTAGTTATGATGAAAGCCAAGCGGAAAATTCCTCGCATCGCTATGAGCAGGGCTGGCAAGTGATGCCCGTATTCCTCGGTCAGGAGGCAGCGCATGCAACCCCTTTATGAGCAGATTCAGGAAGCGGTCAGCGCTATTCGTACTAAGTGGACAGGCCATCCGCGCTTCGGAATTATCCTTGGCACCGGTTTAGGAGGCGTGCGAGAGGAAATTCAAGCCGAAGCGCTACTTCCTTACGAAACGATACCACATTTTCCGAAAGCGACGGCCATCAGTCACGCGGGCAACTTGATCTGCGGCAACTGGCAGGGGCGTGTCGTCGTGCTCATGGAGGGCCGATTGCATTACTACGAAGGTTATTCCATGCAGCAAATTACTTTTCCGGTGCGTGTGATGCGGGCGTTAGGATGTGAGATACTTATAGTAACGACCGCATGCGGTGGCATGAATCCCCATTGGCGTAAAGGGGACTTGATGGTGATCGAGGATCACATTAACCTAATGGGGGATAATCCTCTCCGCGGGCCTAATGATGATCGACTGGGCCCGAGATTTCCGGACATGTGTTACGCGTATGACCGAGAATTGCTGGCGCTAGCGGAACGTGTTGCTCTGGAGGAACAGATTCGCCTGCAGCGTGGGGTTTATGTGGCGCTGAGCGGACCAAACTTAGAAACCCGCGCTGAGTATCGGTTCTTACGAGGGATCGGTGCCGATGTCGTCGGTATGTCCACGGTGCCCGAGGTTCTCGTGGCCGTGCATAGCGGTTTGCGGGTCCTCGGTATCGCCGTGATCACCGATATGTGCTTACCCGATGCTTTGCAGCCCGTGTCGGTGGCCGATATTCTGGCTACTGCGGCCCAGGCGGAAAAACCCTTGCGGACCATTATTCGCCGCGTGGTGGCAGAGGCCTAATGCTTAGGGCGCCTGTACAGGCTCCTGGAAGGCGACGGAGATGACAGGCGAATCTCTCAAGGCCCAGCTTTATTTATAGTCCAATAAGTATTGCAAAAGCATGATGGCAGTGTAACTCCTCCATGAATATCATTAGAAAAACCCATAATCTACAGTCGCGTGGAAGTACGAAACCCCGACCAGGAACACTGCTCCTAGGGTTCCTGCTCCTTTTTCCGTTGCTAGCTGCGTTGCTGTATTTTGTTTTGTTTGCGGGCAGTAAGTGGGCGAAGCCGACTTATATTGCAGCGAAAAGCCTCCAGTTCGGATTTCCCATTCTCTACCTGCTCTTAGTTGTGCGTGAACCCCTGCGAATTCGCCCGCCTGACAAAAAAGGAATTCTCATTGGGCTCGCTACAGGAATGGCCTTAGCAATAATAATCTTAACAGCATACCACGTGTATTATCGCAATTTAGAATTCTTAAAGTCCGCAAGTGTGCGCATTTGGGAAAAACTGGTTGAGATTGGGGCGAATACGCGGATGTCTTACTTCGGTCTGGGTTTTTTTCTCAGCATCCTGCACGCGCTCCTGGAGGAGTATTACTGGCGGTGGTTTGTCTGGAGAGAGTTGACGAAGCGCTGGGCATCCTGGCCAGCCATCTTCATAACTAACACAGCGTTTACCTTCCACCATGTCGTCGTGCTATACGTATACATTCCCCCACCCGATTTCTGGACGAGCGGCATGCTGTTCAGCCTGGCGGTGATGCTGGGTGGCGTCGTCTGGTCAGTCTTGTACAGATACGTAGGTAGCATTTATAGCGCCTGGGCCAGTCATGCCGTGGTGGACATAGCACTGATGTACATTGGCTACGACCTGTGTAGGAGTCATTGGCCATGATTGAGCTAAGTGCCATGCGACAACGATTGTTAGAACTTATTCGCCAGCGGGCGGTGCGCTTCGGGGAGGTGGTTCTCGCTTCGGGCCAGAAAAGCTCCTTCTATATAGATTGCAAGATGGTGTTACTGAATTCCGAGGCAGCGGCCATTGTCGGCGAATTAGTGTATGAGATGACGAAGGATTTACCGCTCGATGCTCTTGGAGGACCGGAAGTTGGGGCGATTCCGATTGTAATGGCGACAGTGATCGCGTATCATCGGCATGGCCGCAGGATGGAGGGATTTTTTGTCCGCAAAACGGTCAAAGAGCATGGTACCCAGAAGAAAATCGAGGGAAAATTTGAGCCGGGTTACCGCGTGGCGCTAGTCGAAGATGTCACGACTACAGGGATGTCGTCGCTACAAGTAATGGATACTGTAGAGCAAGCAGGTGGGAAAATCGTCTGCGTGGTGGCCGTGTTCGATCGCGAACAGGGCGCGGCAGAGCGGTTTGCCCAGCGCGCGGTGACGTTTTTGCCCATATTTCGGCTGAGCGACCTGGGCCTTAGTCTCTAAGCTCCATACAGGCGAATATGCGGGAGAAAGAGTTGCGAATCCGACCTCTTATCTGCTTGGGGTGTGCTCTAGCGGCACTAATGCTCGGTAGCAGAATAGGTCTTCTACGCGGCCAGGAGTTAGAAGGAAGCAAGGAAGTCCTCCGCGCAGCGGAAAATTTAGTGCCATTTTTTACCGAGGAACCGGGTAGGGATTGGACTAAGCATTTTACCTCGACATTTCTCAAGGCGATCACGGCAGCGCAGATAGATCTCGATCAAATTTTTCGAGATTTCCATGGCAAACATGGTAGAGTGCGGGAAGTGCGGCTTATACGAATGATCAAGCCTTATCGTGGGGAGGTAGAATACGTTTTCGACAAGGAAATGATCGTGCCAGCACTGATAGAAGTGGAAGCGCAGCCACCCCATCGCATAAGCACGCTATATTTCCGCGGAGCACAACGAGAGCGCGAAGATTGGGAAACATTGAAGCAGGAATGGCAACGGTTACCCGGCAAGGTGAGCCTGCATTGTCGGCGATTAGATCCGCAGCCGGAACCGGTATTAGATTTCCAGGGGGAAGAAACGCTGGCGGTGGGCTCGGTTTTTAAGCTGGTGGTGCTGTCGGCAGTGGCAGAGGAAATCGCTGCGGGTCGGCGGCACTGGGAGGATGTCGAGCGAGTGCGCAAAGGATGGGCGTCGTTGCCGGCGGGATTGTTGCACGATTGGCCCGATAACGCTCCCGTTACTTGGTTCACGCTAGCGGCCCTGATGATTGGTCAAAGTGATAACACGGCGGCGGATCACTTGATTCACTTGCTGGGTCGGCAAAAGATCGAACAGCATCAGCAGCGCCTGGGAGTAAAGCGACCCGAACGGAATGTGCCCTTTTTGACCACAGCGGAGCTGTTCAAACTGAAGCTGGTGCTGGATGCGGAGCAGCAGAGAGCTTATGTTCAAGCTGACAGTGCGGGGCGCCGCCAGCTCCTGGAGACAGCGGTGCAAGCCGCCTCGCTGGACAAACCGCGACCGCTCGGCGAGCCGCAACTGATTGACCAAGTGGAATGGTTTTTTTCAGCCGCCGATGTGTGTCGGATGCTGGACGGACTGCGGAAACAAGCGGCCCAGGTGCCTGAAGTCAAGGAAATCTTGGCGTTGAATCCCGGATTGCCTGTGAATCGGCGTTACTGGGAATACGTCGGTTACAAGGGCGGTGCGGAGCCTGGAGTACTGGCGTATGCGCTGCTCTTGCGGAACCGTGCGGGGCAATGGTACGCCCTGGCCGTTGTTTGGAACAATCCTCAGGAAGCGGTGGACGCGACCCAGCTTCATACGCTGACCTTGCGCACACTGCGCTATGTCGAGCACACGCACCCGCTGCCGCCATCACGCTGACGACCAACCTTGTCCAAATCCAAGCTGGCTCGTAAGATCCCGATAGTAGTGCGAACAGAAGATGCTCCCAACATTGCTCAAGCATTCCTTCAGCAAACCTCCATCGGAGAGGTGGCCGAGTGGCTGAAGGCACCGGTTTGCTAAACCGGTAGGGGGCGATAAGCTCCCTCGCGGGTTCGAATCCCGCCCTCTCCGCTCGATTCGGACCGTTGCGCATATGTCCCTTCTGAAGGTTGTAAGACACGCATGAGCCGGGACACTCCTCCTGGCCAGCTGAGGCTGAATGGCACCCGCCTGCCGGCAAAACATCCTGCCTGCCACGCTGCCGCACAACGAAATTAGGGGGGCCTGACGATGCGCACAAGACGTATCTATTCTAGGAACCGAAGTCTCTTGTGCTGCTGGTGCGTCTTGGTCTTCGCGTTCCTGGCGCAGCCAGCCGCGGGGCAGACGAGCAGCGTGCCGTTGCCATCTCCGGATTTGGTCAAGGCGCTGAAGCTGTTTCCCAGCGAGATCCATTTGCAGGGCGAACGCGCTGGCGCACAGGTGGTGGTAACGGCGGAACTGAACACCGGCCAGGAGCGTGACTTGACGCACGCAGCCCAGTGGCAGGCTGCCGACCCCAATATTGTTCGCGTGTCCGCGGGTCGGCTGGAAGCGATGAACGATGGCAGTACCGAAGTGCGCGTGGTTTACGGGGGCAAGGCGGCGAGCCTCCGCGTTACCGTCAGCCATACCAAGCAGCCCGTTCCCATTAATTTTGCCAATCAGATTGTGCCCATTTTCACCAAATTTGGCTGCAATGCCGGCGGCTGTCATGGCAAGTCCACTGGACAAAACGGCTTCAAGTTATCGCTGCTAGGCTTCGAGCCGGAAATTGATTACAACGCGATCGTCAAAGAAGCACGCGGGCGGCGGGTATTTCCTGCAGCACCAGAAAATAGCCTGCTATTGCTGAAAGCGACAGGGCAAATGCCCCATGGGGGCGGCAAGCGTTTGGACAAAGATTCGGAGGAATACCGGCTGATTCGGCGATGGATTGTCGCGGGCATGCCCTGGGGCCAGCCCAACGATCCCGTGGTGGTGCGCGTCAGCGTTTATCCTGAGCGCCGAATTTTGGCACAACAAAGCAGCCAGCAGTTGCTCGCCCTAGCTCATTACAGTAACGGCCGGGTCGAAGATGTTACGGCGCTGGCGCAGTATGAAAGTAACGATACCGAAGTAGCCAGTGTGGACGCGCACGGTTTGGTGCAAACGTACAGCGCTGCGGGTGATGCCGCCATCATGGTGCGTTACCAGGGGCAGGTGACTGTGTTCCGCGCCCTGGTGCCTGCGGAAAAAACGCCGCCTGCCTGGACGTTCGAGCCCAAAACGCTGGTGGACGTGCACACCGCCGAAAAATGGCGGCAACTCAACCTGATGCCCTCACCTTTATGCACCGACGAAGAGTTTATTCGCCGGGCTAGTTTGCAAATTTGCGGCACATTACCGACCCCATCTGAGGTCCAGGCTTTCCTGGCTGATCCCGACCCGCACAAGCGCGACAAGCTAATTGATAGATTGCTGGAACGCCCCGAATACGGCTACTTCTTCGCCAACAAATGGGCCGATATCCTGCGCGTGAAACGGCGAGGCGATCCCGGGCGTGCTTTCGGTACGTTTGCTTTCCATGACTGGTTGCGGCAGGCGATTCAGAACGACCTCCCTTACGACCAATTCGTCCGCGCCATCCTGTGTGCGACCGGCGATGAACGGACCTATCCTCCCGTCGTTTGGTACAAGGAGATCGACCAGCCGCATCAGTTCGTGGATGATCTCGCTCAAGTGTTCTTAGGGCTGCGCATCGCCTGTGCACAGTGTCACCATCACCCGTTTGAAAAATGGAGCCAAGACGATTATTGGGGTCTGGCCGCGTTCTTTGGACGGGTGCAATTCCGCAACCTGCTTGAACCTGGCCAGGAAGCCAACGGCCAGCCGCGCACTCTTTTCGTCCTCACAGTCCGCCGTGAGGGGAATGTCACCAACAAGCGGACTGGTCGGCCGGCAGAACTCAAACCGCTTGACGCCGACGTGATTACCGTGCCGCCCGGCGAAGACCCCCGCCAGCGCCTGGCTGACTGGCTGGCACGCAAAGATAATCCCTTCTTGGCCCGCGCACTGGTCAACCGTTACTGGGCTCACTTCTTCGGTCGCGGCATCGTGGATCCCTTGGACGACATGCGCATTACCAATCCCCCCAGCAACGAAGCTCTGTTGGAAGCGCTGGCCAAAGATTTCGTGGAGCACGGCTACAGTTTCAAACACCTCATCCGCACCATTTGCAAGAGCCGTACTTACCAACTCAGCAGCCTGCCGAACGAATTCAACAAGTTCGACCGCAAGAATTTCGCGCGGTTTTACCCCCAACGCATGACTGCCGAGGTGCTGTACGACGCGGTAAACCAGGTACTCAACGCCCCGAGCGAATTCAATCCGTTGCCTCGGGATCGCCAGGCCCCCAACCGCGCTATCATGCTGCCGGATGAAATGTTCAACAATTACTTCCTCACCGTCTTCGGCAAACCTGCGCGGGCCAGCGCCTGCGAATGCGAGCGTGTCAACGACGCCAACCTGGCTCAGGTGCTGCACCTGCTCAACTCCGAGGAAATTCAGAACAAACTGACCCGCGGTGGTGGCCGTGCTGATTTGCTTGCCCGGGACAGTAACCAGGACGACCGCAGCAAAGTCGAGGAAGTCTATCTCTGGGCGTTCGCGCGGAAGCCGCAGCCCGACGAACTCCAAATCGCCCTCGATCATATCCAGCGCCTCGGCCCACAAAACCGCAAGACCGCCTACGAAAACCTCCTGTGGTCCCTGATCAACGCCAAAGAATTTTGCTTCATCCGCTAACCTTACCGCAGCAACCCCGGCTGTTACGCAGATGGCCACT
>BEIM01000063.1 GCA_002898995.1 bacterium HR36 | reverse complement strand
CCTAGCTGACCGTAAGTAGCGGTGATGGGGCCAATCCTCAGTTCGCTAGTTTGGGCTATGGTTGCGGCGCTCAGCAAAAGAGCTATTTGCCAGATCATTAGCTGCTCCTGGCCCAGCTTGTTGTTAGAATAAACCCAGTAGCTTAGCTATGCCATAAATTATAATCCCGGTAATCGCCCATGCCAAAGAGCCACTAGAAGATTCCTGTTGGTCAGGCGTTTGGCCGGCGTGCTGGGTTCCGCTGTCAATGCCTGGGGTGATGCTAGTCGAGGTGCCCAATTGACTGGGATTGGCGTGGGTTGGAGGAGCAGCCACAACAGTGCTTGTGCCCTGAGGGGCCGGCGCGGTACCAGACGGGTGCTCGCTAGTTTTCCTTGCTGCGCGCTTGCGCGAACCCTTCGTTGCCCCAGGAGTTTGCCCGTTGCCGTCACTTATGTGATCTTTCCACCACGCATCCCCCGGTCGTGGGCGTGGTGGCAACTTCAAAATTTCATTTGGCATCGGCAACTCTTTCACAGAGCGCTTGCAATACTCTCTCAACCACTCGGTCAGGTTTCGGACTTGCCGATCGTTGCTCTGGAGCAATCGCCGCCAAATTGCCGTCGCCCCAGGATTCTCAAAGTCTCTTCGTTCGAAAATCAACATGTCATCATTGTGAAAGTCGTGCCAAATCGCAGGGTCATAGCGCACAGCCCGCAAAGATAGATAAATCACCAGCGCGGAGAAAAAATCCATATTAGCCGCATAGTAACCGTTGCTTATCCTTTCGGGGTGCTGATAATTGGCATGCCCGACTTCATCAGGCGGGTAACCGGCCAGATCCGGAATATAAATCCCATCGTAATCTACCAAGCGCAGCTGACCTTTCTGGTCAATCATTATGTTGCCGTGTTGCAAGTCACCATGCGCGATCTCAGCGTCGGATAAGTGCTCCATCAAATCTTCCCACTGTTTGATCCAATTATCTAGTTGATTTAACTCGTCTTCTTCCACCGCTTGGCTGATCGCTATGTCTAGAGTACATCCTTGGACCCATTTCATGATAAGGATGGGGTACCAGGTACCATTTACGAGAATGCCATCGGATAAGTATTCAAACTCAACCAAATATTTCGCCAATCCTTTCCGCCTGAGTCTTCTCAAGTACTCGTGCAGTCTTTCATAACGGAGCCCCTGATTCTGCACCGCACGGGTAAAACAGCGCACGGCGTAATCATACCGCTTCTTACCCGTATCCACGTACACCCGGAAAACCACCGCGAAGTTACCAGACCAGGATTGGGGCAATCCCCAACCATCGTCCATATAGGTTTTGCCTTTTTGCAACCGTCTGTGTTGGAAACAGTGTGCTGGGTCCTGAATTGCTAGCGCGTACTCGTGGATTGCTACGACCATGGCGATTATCCTCAAGATTGTTGCCAGAATAAACGGAGCAAAGTTACGTCGTCGTTCCGCATCCTATTACCTTTACGTAGTTGGTCGAAAAATGTGACAATGTCGCGCATCCTGATGTTAGGCATGCGTGTGCAAGCAGCACAGGCTTGGCTCACCCAAGCGGCTAGGGCGTCCGTCATCAACCAAAGCTCATCTCCCGGTTCGAAGTCGCCCTGGCCGCGAATGATCGCCTGTTGAGTTAGATGCCGCTTGTTATAGTCGTGGTTTGAGGCGACTAGATGAGGACTAGCGCCGAAATCCTCGGCCTTAATCTGCGGAAACATGGCTTGTAGCCTCTGGTTGCGGAAATGGAAAAGGCAACTGTCACCGATAGCCAAAACCTTGTATAACCAGGTGGCAGTCCCGCCTTGCGAGTTAGGAGCTAAGTCAAGAACTAGTAAAGTAGCGTGGGCCCCTCGCTCCGCCTTTTCTATTGCATACCAAGGTAAGTTGTTTAGATCTAAAGATGCACGCCAATGTTCTCCCAGGTCACGGAGCCAACGCAACAATCGCTCGCGCGGGCAGTCAACGATGCGGTCTTGCACGGCCTGCCGGGTGAGCAAACGCGCCCATTGAGCCGGAGCGAAAGAGTCACTGGCGCCATCACTGATGGCGAGAGTGAGGCGGTTGTGAAGCGTTGGCCAGCGCAATCTACGCCGTACATGTTCGTCATAGTCCTCGCACACTTGGCACTCTTGATCGTAAGCGAAGGCCCAGGCATCCTCGCACTCATCGAGCGTATTTCCCTGTTTGGGCATTCGACAAAGCACAAGCCACCAGTGCGATGGCGCTGCAGGTAGCCCGGGCAGCTTGGTGAGCGTCGGTTCTGGCGGTGGCGATACGTGAGTATCAGGGCGGGCAAGGCGTCTCCGCATCAGGAAGTATTCTGTGAAAAGTGCGGTTTCAGGCCAGGAATGAAGCTGCAGGGCGGGTCTTGGCCAATACTGGGACAGTGCGTGGCAGTAATTCACAAGATAGTGGTGGAAGCGAAGTAAGGGCTTGAGCCGACTCAAGGCAGAGGTAACATTCATTACCCGGATTCCCCACTAGCGCAGGTTCTTGGGGCGCGTGCCGATGTTCAGGAAGCGAATCACCTCCACGGCGTTGGCGTTGAACACGAAACCGCGCGATTGTGGCGTGATGGTGAAGCCCTCCTCCCTGAGGAAGGTTACCAGGTGTGGTGGCAGCACGCTCGACATCCTGAACAACAGTCGCGCATAATCGTCCGGCAAGAGGTCCTCGCGTTCCGGATAGAGGAGGGGCTGGCCTGCGGTTTCGGAGACGTGGATATTGAACACCAGAACGTTGCCATCGCTAGTGGCCAGTTGCTGAAGACGCTGACTATCAGGTAAGGGATCGCCGTCAGTCGGCTGGCCGTCAGTGATATTGAAGACGACAGGCGGAAAAGAACGGGGATACCGCTTAGTCCAGTCTTGCAGAATATCATAAGCCATTTGAAAGGCCTGGCACATAGGAGTGCCGTTGTCGGCCAATGGCTCAAACCAAATCGGGAAACGCACCGTGCGTTGCATCAATCCGCCGGCACCGTCTTCGACCTGTATGGCACGCTGTTCCACCCGCAGCGGATTGTTGGCTAGTTCGGAAACGCGCACCAGCTGCTGCCCGGCCAGGGGACCAGCCAATGCTGGATATGCCGAATCATTGCGACCGTAACCAATCACCCCGACGTAAAAGTAGTCCCGCACACCTTCGCTGGGATTCTTGACGCAACGGAGGCAAATATCCGCGAGCAAACGATTAATGATGTCGGCAAGTTGTTGCGCCTTGCTGCGGTCGGTTTGGCCAGCAAAGCCATCCGACATCGAGCCAGACTGGTCAATCATCAGCAGGAAGCAGGTCGGGTTGTTGCGACTGATTTCTGCATCGTAGGGCATGGTTCCTCTCCTTGAATGCCTCAGGGGCGGCTGATTTTTTTGCCCCAAAAATAGAAACGGAGGCAGTAACAGGAATGTGACAGAAAATCGTGCCCGCAAAAAAAACTGGGAGTTGGTGAGCGGAAACAGTGCTTGCCCGGGCAAGAGCGATGCATATGATAATGTGTTCCCGTCGCCAGAGTATCGAGGCTGAGGGAAGGAGCAAACGCGATGGGCATGCATTGTGCGATATGCGGAAAAAAGCCGGTCTTCGGTAACCAGATAACCCGCCGTGGGAAAGCAAAATATCTCGGCGGTGTTGGGCGCAAGGTCACCGGCATTAGCCGACGCAAATTCAAGCCCAACTTGCAGCGGATCCGCGTGGAGATCGATGGCGAGGTGAAACGGTTACGGGTGTGCACCCAGTGTATCCGAAGTGGACGGGTGAAGCGGCCACAAGTCCGCAAAGCCTTTGAATTGCCAAAAGTCTGAGACAGCCAATCACCCGGTCCCAGGCAACTGTGAAATCTGGGAAACCCGAGAGAGCAAGTCGGTGGAAGCAGACGGAGGCCGAGCATGCCTTTGAAACCCGAGGAAGTACGCTGGGTAGCGCATCTAGCTCGCTTGGAATGCACGGAAGAGGAAATAGGGTTATTCACGGCCCAGCTCAATGATATCGTGTCCTATGTCAATCAGCTGCAAGAGGTGAACACGGAAGGCGTGGAGCCACTTTCGCATTGCTTGCCCATTCATAACGTGTTCCGCGAGGATACGCCTGGGGTTTCGCTGAAAGTAGATGAAGCGTTGGCCAATGCTCCGGCACGCAAAGGGGACTTTTACGCAGTGCCTGCCGTGTTAGACTAGCCCGCGTCGCATTTGTGAAGGAGTCGGCAATGGAATTGATCGAGTACTCCTGCCGCGACTTGCTGAGTTGGCTGGAGCGTGGTGAGCTGACGGCGGAAGGGTTAACTCGTGCCTACTTGCAAGCGATCCACCAACGGGATCCGCGCATCCGGGCATTTGTGTATGTGTCAGAGGTTGAAGCTTTGGAACAGGCGCGGCGGGTGGATGAAAAACGGCGGCAAGGCCAGCCGCTGGGCAAACTCGCAGGCCTACCTGTTGCCATCAAAGATGTGCTATGTACCAAAGGCGTTCCCACTACTTGCTGCAGCAAGATCTTGCAGAATTTTCTTCCTCCTTACGATGCCCATGTCATTGAACGGTTGAAGCAAGAGGATGCGGTGCTCATTGGCAAGACGAACATGGACGAGTTTGCGATGGGCTCGTCCACCGAGAATAGCGCCTTTCAGATCACCCGCAATCCCTGGGACCTGGAGCGAACGCCTGGGGGCTCGAGCGGCGGTTCGGCGGCAGCAGTGGCGGCATGTGAAGCACCGTTGAGCATCGGCAGTGATACGGGTGGTTCCATTCGGCAACCAGCGAGTTTGTGCGGCATTGTCGGCTTGAAGCCGACCTACGGCCGGGTATCCCGATACGGTCTGGTAGCGTTTGCCAGTTCCCTTGACCAAGTCGGTCCTTTTGGTCATGACGTGTATGACGTAGCGCTATTGCTGGAAGTGATCGCGGGACACGACCACCGCGATAGCACCAGCGTTCCTGCACCAGTTCCACCTTATCGTGCCAATCTGGAAGAAGCAGTGCGCCCCTTGACCATCGGCGTCGCCCGCGAGTATTTCGGGGAAGGGTTAGATGCAGAAGTGGAACAAGCGGTGCGGGAAGCCCTGAACGTGTATCGCCGGTTGGGGGCGACAATCAAGGAAATCTCCTTGCCGCATAGCAAATATGCAGTCGCCACCTACTACATCGTGGCGACGGCCGAAGCGTCCTCCAACTTGGCCCGCTATGATGGCGTGCATTACGGCTACCGCGCCAAACGATTCGACAACATGATTCACATGTACAGCCGCACGCGGGGCGAGGGTTTCGGTGCGGAGGTGAAGCGGCGGATCATGCTCGGCACCTATGTGCTGTCGCGCGGGTATTACGAGGCGTATTATCTGAAGGCGCTAAAAGTGCGGCGGCTGATCAAGGAGGATTTCGACAGAGCGTTTGCGGAATGCGACGTGGTAGCTGGCCCGACCTCACCCACGCCGGCCTTCAAGATCGGGGAAAAGACCGCTAATCCCCTTGCCATGTATCTGAGCGACATCTACACGATCAGTTGCAATCTGGCTGGCATCGCGGGCATCAGCATCCCCTGTGGTTTCACCAAAAACGGTTTGCCGATCGGCTTGCAATTATTAGCGCCGCCTTTTTCGGAGGACAAACTGCTGCGGATCGCCCGCATGTACGAGCGGGAAACCGATTGGCACCTGCGGCGGCCGAAATTGACCTGAGCCGTGGCGCTTTGGAGCGGGAAGTCGGCCCAGTTGTGGTCAAGGCGAAGGAGCCCGGTACAGCGTTTGCACCGTGCGAAAACCCAGGGACTGGTACAGTTGGTAAGCCGGGGTGTTTTCCGCGGTAACCTCGAGGACGGCCCGATGGAAGCCGAGCTGGCGGAACGCATGCAGCGCCTGCAGGACGAGGGCCTTGCCCAAACCTTTGCCGCGATGCGCAGGTACGACGCCGACGTTCTGAATTGTTCCCTGGCCAGCGACGAAACTGCTGCATTGCACCGTGCCACAGCATTCCGTGGCGCAGGCGATCAACCATGTAGCTTGCGGCAGGAAATAAGGCGAGGTGCTAATGTTCTGCAGCAGCAGCTGGCAACCGCAATAATCGGCGAATGAGGGGAACAGCTGGGCATCGAGTTCCTGCGAGAAAGCGCGGTAATGCACTTCGGCGTGGTCGGGCAAGACCGCACGGTCCCAAGGTACCCAGAAATAACCTGGGGGTAGATCGGGAACGGCCGGTAACCATCGCAGTTTTCGTTCCATGCGATAGCGCTTGAAGAGCACGACCGACATGGCAACTCTCCTGGGGCTGTCTGAGATTATTGTAGCCGACATTTGCCCGACAGGCACGTGCTCCTAGAAGGATCTCACCGCCCCGCCTCTTTCTGTACAATACATTAGGCGCACCGCCCTTGATAGCTACGGTACGGGAGGGACTAGCTGAAGAGATCATGCTGACCTGGTTGCTGACAACGCAGGGAAGTAATGCAGCCTCGAGTGGTTCTGCGGTTTCCTGGGAGCAGATCGCAGGCGAGTTGCAATCCTTGGGAATGGTAGCTACGGGCGTGGCACTGGCGTGGGCCATAGCTGCGGTGCTGTTGTTGCGGTCAGCAGGGCAGCGCTGGCGCAAGCTTTGGCCCGGGCAGCGATGGTACGCAGTTTCCTGGGGTGTTTTGCAGGTGCTGATGTTGATGCTGGTAAGCGCTGTGGTCAGCCAACTCATAACCGAAACTGCTCCCTGGCCGAAGAACTGGGCCATGATGCGCTTCGTGCTGGCCAGCGCTTGCCAGGCGCTCATTTATGTATGGGTGCCAATGCGGCTGCTAGAGATTCCGCCGTATCAACTTGGATGGCATTTGCGACGCTGGCGGGAAGACGTGGTTTTGGGTGGGGTGCTGTGGATTCCCGCCATGTCCGTAACCCTCGCCGTCTGGGCGGCAGCGCTCCAAGTGTGGCCGGCTAGCGACCATGGACTGTTCCAGGAATTGCGTGAGGCTCCGAGTTGGCCCAATTGGGTCGCGTTGACGCTTACCGCGGTGTGCCTGGCACCGCTGGCGGAAGAAGCCATGTTTCGTGGTCTGCTTCTGCGGAAGATGGCTGATGAACCTTTCTGGGCAGACCTTACCATGCTGACGGCGTTGCTCGCGGCGATTGTCCAGGGGTATGGCGCCAAAAGTTGGGGGCCGCTCCTTTTCCTGGTTACTGCTGGACCGGGTTACCTGGCTTTTGAATGGATGACTGCGCGGCTATTGCCTAAGCCGGGGTTGGCCCGCGCCGTGTTTGCTAGCAGCCTGATTTTCGCCTTTCTGCACGCCCAAGCCTGGCCGAGTCCCATTCCACTGTTTTTCCTGGCCATCATTCTCGGTATCGTGGCCGCACGCACCCAGTCACTCCTGGCACCCCTGCTTATTCACGCAGCCTTCAATTTCACGACGGTGATGACGGTGTGGCTGCAACGAATGGGAGGGAGCTAACGGTAGCGCCGACCCTGCCGGTCGGGGTTTCGGCTAGGACGGTGGTGCCGGGCTGCCAGTACCCGCGCCTGAGCCAAGCCAGAGCGATCACTCCACGACAGCGGGGTGAGTAAACACAGGAGGTGATTCTGCCAATTTCCTGGGGTTGGCCAGCCGATGCCGACATGGAGCCGGTGGGCAATAGGCGGGTTCCTGACGCCAAGACCTCGGAGGTGGATAACCGTAAGCCGCACAGTTGGCGATTGACATGACCGTAAGCACGAATCCGCGCTACCGTCTCCTGACCAAGATAACACCCTTTGGTGAAACTAATGGCCTGGGCGTCGCGACCAATTTCCTGGGGCAAATGTGTTTCGTCCAAGTCGCGGCCAAACACAGGCCAACCGGCTTCGATGCGCAACACCTCGGCAGCGGCGTACCCAATGGGCGCGACCCCTTCCTGCAGCATCTCCTGTACACAACGCCGCGCCGTCATCGGGTCGGTTACCAGATCCCAACCGGGTTGGCCCCAACGCGACAGACGCCGCACACGGATCAAGTGACCGTCTTTTAGTAACGCCACGTGCCCGTGTTCCTCACTGGGCCAGTTAGCGCCAGGCAAGATCTTAGCTAGTTTGTCAGCGGCTATCGGGCCACTCACGTGCAACACCGCCACCCGGCCTGTCAGATCTTCGAATGCCACGTCCTCGCTGATGAGGTATCGGGAAAGGTGTTGCAAGATGACCGGTGCCCGGCCGGGATCGGCGTCGAGCACGATGGCCTGCTCTTCGACAAAGGCATGGAACCAAGCCAGGACTTTTGCCTGCGCCGTTGTAAGAAACGCTTCACAGCCACTGCCAACACGCAGCCGCACAATGTCATTGGTGCAGAAATTGTGCAGGAAAGGAGTGCGATCCCGTCCGGTAAGTAGCAGGGTCGTGCGGTGCGAGATGTCGAGAACGGCGGCGCAGCTCAAGGCGGCCTTATATTCGCGCTGCCAATCACCAAAATGCCAGGGCACCTGCCAGCCGAGGTCGTCTTGCCAGGCTTGTGCTAACGGTTGCCAAAAATCCGCCAGCGGCAGGATGGACATGGCAGGTTTCTCTCAATCGCCAGCTCCTCCAGTTAGCTGGCCAGCAGCCCTGCGGCGATAAGAGCCTGGCGCATTCGCTCTAGTCTTTCTCCCGTCGGAAAGCTGAGGGGAGCCCGACAGGGTCCGATCGGTTTGCCGAGCAACGCTAAAGCCGCTTTCACGCCGGCTGGGGCGGTCGCCAGTGCCAGGCTCAAGCGCACAGGATTGAGTCGCCATTGTGCCTGTTGACTCGCTTCGCGATCGCCGCGGCGGAAAGCCTCGTAAATCTCGACGCAGATTCGCGGCGCAACATTGGCCGACGCCGGCACCGCTCCCCGGCAGCCTAATTCCAGGCTCGAATAAATGAGCGTATCGCGCCCTTGCAACACCGCGAACCGCGACGGCACCAACCGCAGGTACTCCATGGTGTTTTGCAGGTCGCCGCTCGAATCTTTGACGCCGGCGATGTTGGCGAATTCCGTAAGCCGGCCCAGCGTTTCCGGCTCGATCCGCAGGCCACCGCACATTGCTGGATTGTTATACAGCATCATCGGCAGCGACGTACTCTCGGCAATGCGGCGGTAGTGCGTGTAAATCTCCTGCTGATTCGGGCTGATAAAATACGGCGTGATGACCGAGATAGCGTCCACTTGCTCACGTTCTGCCAGGCGCGCCAAGCGTAACACTTCTCGCGTCGTCTCCGCGCCCACGCCCGCAATGACCGGGACGCGGCCTCGTACCTGTTGCACCGCCGTCGCCATCACCGCTTGCTTTTCGTCCTCGCTCAGTGCGTAAAACTCACTGTTCGTCCCGAGCACAAACACCCCGTGCACACCGTTTTCTATCAGATAATCCAGAAACCACTGCAACCGTGCCAAATCCAGGTCTTCGTTTTCAAGCATCGGTGTAGCCACGGGCGGGATGATGCCATGCAAGGTCATCGCAATCGTCCTCCTGAAGGCTGCTGGGGGAATTATTTATCATGTCCTGGGCAAATGGGTAGCGGTGGCACACCGGTTTCTCGTTACACGCCAGCAGAAACATAGGCCACCACACGATTGTGAGCTGCCCCGAAAAGGTCTGGCAAGGCACGGCAACAACCCGCTTCTATGTCCTTTCTGGAGAGTCAGGATGCAAGGGCGTTCGGCGTTTCCTTGGGCACCCTTAGTCCCGTTGGCGGCGTCATCCTTTTTGCAGCAAGACCAGCATCATTGGGTCGCCCTGTTCATCCAGAAAGGGGCGCTGCCAAACGATCCGCCAACGCTGACACCGACGTAAGGAATCGAAATCGTGCGGGGTGGCCAGGCAATAAACATGCTCACGTTCCGGTAGGCGCTCCCAGCCGCGGACTCGTAACACCGCGCCCCCGTAGTAAAACATGATCCCTTCATCTTTGGCCTGGAAAATATAGAGGGTTTCGGAAGGCGGCAGGTACTGTTTGAGCAGGGCAGCCTTACCGATGGGATCGCGTGCGCTGCGCACGGGAACCACCAGCTCCACAAATGCCACTTTGATCACCAACCACAACACCAGCACACTTGCCACCATCCCCAACCTTTGCCGGCGCCGGGCAGCGCACCAACCAGCGAGTAAGACCAGCATCGCCACACTTCCCAGCACCAGCGCTATGGGCCAACGCTCTGCGGGCAATCGCCACCACCCGATGGGCACGCTGAATACCGCAGCTAAGCTGAACACACCCCACACCAGCACCAATCCCCAGTGCGCCAACCGGCGAACCGAGGCATCCATACCAGGCAACAGACTCAGCCAGCATCCCAGCGCCCCGCACACTATCAGACCTGTTAGCAGCGGCATGCTGTGACGTGAATCGTGGTCGGGAAGCAACGTGAAAATCGCCAGGCTGGGCCAAGTCCAGCAATGTAACGTCTGCATCAAGGCCTGGGCAGACGGTGTCAGGTGCCGATACCATCGCCGCCACCACGTCACTGGAACAAAGACCGCCCATGGCAATCCACAAACCAGCATTTTCACTGGATGCATAGGCACCTCCAGCCAAAGACGCTCCCCATGCTGATGGCTCGGTGATAAGCGCGGCAAGGCTTGCTGCCACAGCGTTGTCCATAAGACTTCCGCACCCACTCGTTGGCAGACCACTAATCCCCAGCTGCCCACGATCCCCGCAGCCGCGATCACTCCTAGCACGTGTCCAACTCGCAACAGCAACCGCAGGCGCTGCCGCCACCACAAATAACTAATGGCCGTTGCATAGAAAAATACAGGGGCGTGCCATTTGGTCAGCGTACCCAGGGCCATGGCCACAAGGGCTATCAGCCACCAAAAAGCGCTGCGAATTCTGCTCAACCGTTGCTCGCTCCCGAAACATCCATCAGCAGTGGTCTTGTCTGAATGGGCTGAAGAATCACAAGCACGCAATTCTGGTCGGGGCAACGTGCTATCATCCGCATCTACGGCTCGGAAAAAGCACACCAGCGCCAGCGTAACCCAGAACACCACTACCATGTCAATTTCGGCGCTAGTGGCCTTATCGAGCCAAAGCGGATTGCACGCCAGCATGCATGACACGATCAGAGCCCCTCGCGAGGTCAACCCCACTCGGGCACCGACAATTCCTCCTTGCCTGCCAATAGCCGCTCCATCTTCCACGTAATGCCGCAGATGCCAGAACATTACGAGTGCAGTCAAAACCATCGCCAAGGCCGCGGGAATTCGCGCACTCCAGGTGGTTACTTCGCCGAACGGCCAGCTTGCTACGGCGATGGCCGCGTACATGACGGGGCCTTTTGTGAGCAGCGGCTCGCCATACAGCATCGGCACCCAATAATCGCCATTGTACAACATATTGCGGGCCACTAATGCCCGCAGCGCTTCGGTACGATACAGAAACCCTGCATCCAGACCGTAAAAAGATAGGATGGCCGTCCACAATGCGATCAACAGAACCGCACGCACATCAGACGACCTGTCCGTCGGCTTTCTGGCCTCCGACGCCTGGACCGTGCTCGTTTTCCGTGAAAGCGCAACCAACGCCATCGCTTCCTTCTCCCTTTCGCGCAGTATCTGATTCGCATGGAATAACGCGGCATGGTACCGCCCGGCCCTCTGCCGTACAAGGCCGTTCACCATTACTAAGCGGCCCACTAGATACGTGCCTGCTCGCCAGGCGGCTTTTCTCTCATTTCACACACTCTTGCCTCTACCAGGCAACACAATTCCAGCCATGTGCTTCAAGCATTTCACAGCCAGCGTGTGACTAAGTTCGCATCAACTCACCCGCGACAACCTGGCAGGCTGAGGTATTC
>BEIM01000062.1 GCA_002898995.1 bacterium HR36 | reverse complement strand
CGAGGTCGTAGGGCTTGCTGAAAAAAGCGGTGGCGCCAGCGTCGTCAAGTGCTTCCTCGACGTCAGCCATTTTTTATCGTGGCCAACCAAAATCAGTGCTAACCGCCTACCCTCTTCCCGATTCCGCAGAATCCGCACCAACTCGATGCCCGATATTCCGGGCAAATCCCAATCGAAGAAAGCCACTGCCACGCGCTGGGGATCACACTTGCGCAGGGCTTCTGGCCCATCGGCAGCTTCGTCAAATTCGAATTGGGCCAGGCGCGATCTCCGGAGCGTGTCCATCAATGCCATGCGCATACCCGCAGAGCTGTCGGCGATGAGCACGGTGAAATGTCTGCTCATGGTAATTCTCCTCGGTGCTACGAGTTTTCCAGGAGCAACGACCCGGTCTTCCCGCGAGTAAGAAGAAGGTTTACCCAAGCATAGCTCATGTTCCTATGCTATGGCAAGAATTGCCGCCAGCTGCTGGCCTCACCCTTTCTGGTCAGCGATCAATCGCCGCAAATGGACACGCCACGGTCGGGGGGCGCGTGACTTCCTTGACGGCAACAAGTTCGACGTGGACAATTACTGCGAGGCCAGCGACTCGCTTCGTCTGGAGGCAATGCCAAGGGGCGTCCGCGGGGACTGACTAACACAGCTACCGATGCGACTTCGAGGGGGGTCTCGCTCGGTGGTCTTTGAATACAGGCCGTACAGCGATAGACGCTGAGTCAACGAGGAGGCTTGCGCATGCTATCCCGAAAAAACGCGATCATAGTGAGCGGGCTCGTGGCTAGCGTACTGCTCATGCTGTGCACCAGCAGCGCTCAGGAAGAGAAGGCGGCGCGGAGCTGGCGTATAGCGGTGGTGCGGTTGGGTGGCAACTTGGAAGAAACGCCTACCGCTCCCGACCCGCTTCTAGGCATTCAACCGGAGAATCTCAAGACGCGCCTGGATCGCATAGAACGTGCGGCACGAGATCGGCAGGTGCAAGCACTCTTGTTGCAGATCGACGAGCTGGACATCGGCTGGGGTCGGGTGGCGGAATTGCGCCATGCGATTCAGGAATTTCGTCGCAGCGGTAAGCCTTGTCTGGCTTATCTGGAAAGCGGTGGGCTGAGTGAGTATCTCGTGGCCGCCGCCTGCGACGAGATCGTCATGCCGGCGTCGGGCATGCTGTTCATTGCCGGCTTGCGCATGCAGATGCTGTTTTACAAAGACCTGCTGGACAAAATCGGTGTCCAGGCGGACATGATCCAATTGGGCGAGTTCAAAGGAGCGGCCGAGCCGTTCACGCGCAATCGCATGTCGGAAGCCCTCAAGCAACATTTGGCAACCGTGCTCGACGACATGTATGGCTATGTGCTGGACACGATCGCCGAATCACGCCAGCGCAAGAAACTGAGCCGTGAGAAGGTGCGGCAAATTCTTGACCAGGGCCCGTTCACGCCAGCTCAGGCGTTGCGGCTCGGCTTGATCGATCGGTTGGCGTACGAAAGCGATTTACCTGGTTTGCTGTCGGAAATGAAAAAAGTCCAGGCACAACTGGTGAGTGATTATGGCAAGCCACGTCCGCGCGAGCCCGGGCTTTTCGATCTTTTCAAACTGTTTGCTCCTCCAGCTGAGCCACGCTTGAGCGAGAAGCCGAAAATCGCCGTCATCTACGCGGTCGGCGTGATAGTGCCAGGCAAGGGGACACCGAGCCTGATGGGCGAGGCGGTGATTGGTGCCGACACTTATGTGCAGGCGATTCAGCGAGCAGAGCAGGAGCCGAGCATCAAGGCGATTGTCCTGCGTGTTGACAGTCCTGGCGGCTCAGCGTTGGCCAGTGACCTGATTTGGCATGCAATCAACCAATGCCAGAAGCCAGTGATAGTCAGCATGGGCGATGTGGCCGCCAGCGGCGGGTACTACATCAGCATGGCGGCGCGGCGGATTTTCGCCGAACCAGGTACGATTACCGGCAGCATTGGTGTCGTCGGTGGCAAACTGGTCGTGAAGGGGTTGATGGACAAAATCGGTCTGAGCACCGACACCATTGACCGCGGTGCCAACGCCGGACTCCTCTCCCTGACTGAACCCTGGACCGAAAAACAGCGCGAGACCGTAACCGCGTTGCTGCGCGAAGCGTATGACCAGTTCTTGGAAAAAGCCTTAGCTGGGCGGCGCCGGGCTGGTCAGAAATGGACGCGGCAGGACCTGGAAAAATTAGCGGGCGGGCGCATCTGGACAGGGCGGCAGGCCAAGGAACGCGGCTTGGTAGATGAGCTGGGCACCCTGCGGGATGCGATCGCTTATGCCAAGGAACAGGCCGGATTCAGTCCCGACGACGACCTGGAAATCTACATCCTGCCGCGGCCGAAATCGCCGCTGGAGCTTTTCCTGGAAAGTTTCGTGGAAACGCGTTCGCCGCAACTCCTGTCACAGCTCAGCCAGCTGGCCCAACAGATGCCTGAATTGCGCCCCCACGTGCGGCAGTTAACGCCCCTGTGGCACCTCCGCCATGAATTGACCTGGACTTACCAGCCCCTCTTTTTCCGCATCACGGGGAAGTAACACCATGGGCATGACGATGACCGAAAAAATCCTGGCGCGCGCCGCGGGACGTAGCCGCGTCGAGCCAGGCGACAATATCTGGGTGCAGTGCGACGTCCTGATGACCCATGATGTGTGCGGGCCGGGCACTATCGGCATTTTCAAGCAACATTTCGGTCCCCAGGCGCGCGTTTGGGATCCTGAAAAAGTGGTGATTGTCCCCGATCATTACATCTTCACCGCCGATCCCCGAGCCCATCGCAATATCGAAATCCTGCGGCAATTTGTGCGCGAGCAGGGCATCAAGTATTATTACGATCCCGATTTTCTCCACGGCGACGGCATGCCCACGCCCTACCGCGATCCACGCCGCACCAGCTATAAGGGCGTCTGCCATATTGCCTTGCCTGAAGAAGGACATACTCGTCCCGGCGAAGTGCTTTTGGGGACGGATAGCCACACCTGCACCGCAGGGGCATTTGGCGAGTTTGCCACAGGCATCGGGAACACCGACGCCGCTTTCGTCCTGGGCACCGGCAAACTCTGGCTCAAAGTGCCGCCGACCATGCGCTTCGTTTTCGAGGGCGAGCTGCCTGAATGGCTGATGGCCAAAGACCTGATCCTGGCGGTCATCGGCGAGATTGGTTGCGACGGTGCCACCTACCGCGCCATGGAGTTTGCTGGCCAGGCCGTTTACAGCTTGAATATCGAGGAGCGGATGACCCTGTGTAACATGGTCATCGAAGCGGGTGGCAAAAACGGCGTTATTGAGCCCGACCCAGTCACTCTCGCTTACGTCAACGCACGCAATCGATCGGGCAAACCGTATGAGGTGGTGCGCAACGACCCCGGTGCCCGCTTCTGCTATGAAAAAGTGTTCGACGTGCGGAAATTGGAACCATTGGTCGCCAAGCCCCATTCTCCGGATAACCGCGCCCGCATCAGCGAGGTGAAAGGGACGAAATTAGATCGGGCCTATATCGGCTCGTGCACGGGCGGCAAAATCACTGATTTTCGCGCCGCGGCTCGTATCCTCAAGGGCCGGCAGGTGCGCATTGACACATTCATTGTCCCGGCCACTACCGAAGTCGAGGCACAATTGCATACCGAGAAACTGGACGGCAAGAGCTTGTACGAGATTTTCCTAGAGGCGGGTGCACGCATTGGACCGGCGAGTTGTGCCGCGTGTTTGGGAGGACCAGCGGATACTTTTGGCCGATTGAATGAGCCCTTGCGCTGCATCAGCGCCACCAACCGTAATTTTCCAGGGCGAATGGGGCATAAAGAGGCCCAGGTTTATCTGGCCAGTCCGCTTACTGTTGCCGCCTCGGCTGTGGCCGGTTGCATCGCCGATCCTCGCGATTATCTGTAACCGACTCGGCGCAACAGCGCACGACGCCCTTCCGTCTCGGGAAAATCGCCGGGCTCTCGGTGCCGCGCGTGGTTGCCGGCCACGGCTTGCTGGTAAAACCTGTTGGCTCTGGCCCAGAGCCGCCAAGCAGGGCCGGCGCCAGTTGCGTTTGACACGTCCGGGAAAATAGTTACAATCGCGGCACTCGGCTCATCGGCACAATCCGGCAAGGAAGACGGAGAAGTCCCATGGTCAGCGGATGGCAAAGTTCAGCGCGATGGAGCACGGTTCCGTTGCCTTTGGTGCAACTGGTGCATGCCTGCCAATGCGCCAAGACGGCGGCCGAACGGTTCTTCTATGTCCGCCAGTTGTGGGAAACCTGTATCAAATTTCTGGGCAGTGTCTGCCTGGCGAGTTGGCTGCAGCGACAAGCGGAACCAGGGGCGGCACAAGCTACTTTTCCCTCGTTGTGGCGACTGGACCCTGAAGATCCCGCGTCCGCCGCCAGTCAAACCTCCCTGTCTCAGTGGTGGCGCTGGGTGCGCCTCCTCTTGCCCGGCCTGTGTAACGCCCACGAATCATTCGCCCTTCGCTTACGCGACTGGCTGCATCGGGATTATCCCAGTCAGGAGCATGAGTGGGTTTCGCAAGTTCGGCAAATTTTCGGCTTGTCTTCGTCCTCGGCCTGGCCGCGTACCCCAGCTGCTTGGTTTGAGCATTACGTGCTCAGCGCCTCTACTCTGGCGGCGCTGGAACCTGCGGCTTGCGAGATTCAGCCAGGAGACACTAAAACCCACGCCTTGCTCCAGGCCCTGAGTGAATTGTTGACCCCTGGGAATTTTTTCGAGCAGGTACGCTGCGTCTTCCTAGCCCGCGTCGAGCAAGAAGCCGAGGAGGTTTACCGTCTCGAACGCTTCGATCTGACGGGAAAAGCCTCGCGCCGACTGCCGCCGCTGCGGGTGGCGATACCCGCGACTACCGCGCCGCCCATCCCAGGCCGGGTTTACCTCGAGCTGGCTCCCAATCTTGCGGAAATCAACCGCTCGGTTCAACCGACTAGTGCCCGCCGTATTCACCTGGCCCCCTGGACAGCACTCCCTCTCCATCCGCTGCTGCTCCATCTGCTCGACACCGAAGAAACTGTTTTCCTCCAAGCGTTCCCCAGCGAAAGGGAGGCAGTATTCGTCAGCCCGACCACGGGCCGCGTTTACCAGGAACCTAGCGCCAGCGCCTCCGCCAGACAGCTGGCGGAACAGCTTTTGAAACACCCTGTTACCAGCGACCTGGGGCAAAAGTGGTTGGCCTGCCTCACGAACGGACAGGCTGAGGCTTCTGCCGGAAATCGCCTGGCTACGCACCAAGCGACAGGCTTCGAGTTGCTCAGCGAGCTTCCATGTGGTCAGGATGCCGTTCAGTATCGCGCCTGGCAACTCTCGCTGCGCCGTCCCGTACGCTTGCAATGCCAACTCCTCCACCAGGACGGCCAGGCCTTCCCTGAGGAGGAACTCGCTGGCTTGTACACTTTGCTCCGCCTGAACAACCCGCACCTGATCAAGGTTTACGAACACGGCGTCAGTGAAGGGGTGGCTTACGTGGCCACGGAACTGGTGCCCGGGGTCAGCTTGGCCAGCGTGATGGAGCAATTGCACCTGGAGCAACGGCAATCCTTGCCCGATCTGAACGAGTGGTACCAGGCGATACGCCTTGCCAGTCAGGAGGAGCACCGCAAAGAACGCCCCCTCTGCGATCTGCATACCTATGAACGCCGGCTCGCTCGTTACCTGCTGGCACCGCGTTGGCCCGAAGCGGCTGGTGGCGATGCTTCGCCGACCGACCCGCACGGCTACGTGCGGACCATCCTCGAATGTATGGGCCAGCTGGCTGAGTCCGTCCATTGCTTCCATGAAAACGGCTTGGCTCACGGGAGCATTGTCCCCGGGCGAATCCTTCTGTCTTACGAAGACGGCCGGCCAATTCTTCTCGAACCCAGCCACCGTCGGGATGTCGCTGGCGCAGGTGGGCTGACGCAATCCCTGCGTTACCTCAGTCCCGAACGTCGTTCCGGAGTGGCTCGTTTAACCCCGCAGGCTGACGTGTACAGCCTGGCAGCGATTACTCTGGAATTGCTGGCCTTACCCAGCGAAACTGCCCTAGGCCACGATGCCGCCTCTCTGGCACGCCATGGCACTCAACTTGGTTTACCTGCGGAGCTCGTCGCGTTCCTGTGTCGTTGCGTGTCGAAGAAGCCCGAAGAGCGCCCGGAGTCGGCTTTGGTATTGGCGCAACGTTTACGCGACTTTGCCCAGGCGATAGCACCGGCAAAGCACTGTACCTCCACCGCCTCCAGCACACCCCCAGCAAAGGCAACGGGCGAAAACGACCAAACTTCCCAAACCACTGTCCCTCCCCACAGCCGTGAACCTGCCCGCTCCGATCAGCCACGGCAGCAACCTCGCTCGGCCCGCCGCTGGCTGGTGCCCGCTACGGTCTTACTGCTCTGCCTGGCGCTGGCCCCTGCCACTTTTTACGCCCTGGCCTGGTGGATGGGCGTAAAGCCAGTAGAGTTGCTTCGCTTACTGGCGCACCGCACTGTCGGCCGCTGGCACGGTTTTAGGGACAATGCCTCAGTTCCAGCTCCCTCGACCAATGCGCTGCGTCAAGCTGTTCCTCCCAGTGATACGGGTCCCGCCTCGGCGCCAGCCGGCCCGAACCTCGACGACCTGCAAAAGACCATTCACCTCCTCCAGCAGCAACTAGCGGCCGAACGCCAACGTGCTCAAGAAATTCACCTGCAATACCAGCAGCAGGAACAACTGCTGGCCAAGCAACGGGCTCACGTTGCCTCCTTGGAAAAGTTGCTCGCGGCCAGCAACCAGGAAGCACTTGTCAAACGTTTGCGTCAGGAACTGGCCCAGACCCAGGCCGACAACGCAACACTTCAGCAACGCTACCAGTCAGCGCAAGAAGAACTCGCCAAGCTGGCGAAACAATTGCAAACCAGCCAACTCGCCGAAAAACAACTCCGCGAGGAGTTGGCCGGCCTGACGTTGAAAATGGAATCCCTTGCCGCGGAGGTACAGAGCCTGCGCCATACCCCACCAGGACTGGAGTTGTCCCCCGAATTCGTCCTGCACTGGCTGCACCTCAATGAAAGTCCCACTTTCCGCCATACGCTGGCTCAGCAAGCCCGCCGACCTTACGTGGCGGCCTGCCGCGACGCACTCGCCAGTCGCTTGCAAAAGCTCGAGAGCCAACAGATACCTCCAGTGCACCTGGCTGCGGTTTTTGCTATGCTGGGGCTGTGGGAACACGACCTCGGTTCCCAGGAAGCCGCGCAAAACGCCTATAAGCAAGCCTGGAATATCCTCAATCGCGTGCCTGGAGAAGCCCGCCAGCAAGCGGAGTATCTGACCCTACTTTACTGCGTACCTTGCGCCAGCGCCCGCCTGTACCAGGAACTCAAAAAATTTTCCGAGGCCGAAGCCGCTTGGTTGCAGGCACTGGCCGCAGTAGAAAAACTTTGCCAGGCTAACCAGGAAGCTCGTTGGACTGCCGAGCAGGCCCGTTGCCAGGCACACTTGGCCACACTTTATCGTCAAGCCCGCCAACTGGACAAAGCGGAAGCCGCCTGGCGCAACGCCCTGCGCGTATGGGAAAAACTGGCCGGCCAGCGCGCCGAAGAACCTGCCTATGCTCTGGGACTGGCACGCTGTTATCAGGACCTGGCCCATTTGGCCGAACTACGCGACCAGGTCGAACTGGCTGACCAGAACTATCAGCAAGCAATCTCCATCCTCGAAAACACCTTGGAGCGCTACCAACAGCACCCGGAGATAATCCGTAGTTTGGCTCGGGTGCTCGCAGAACGTGCGGCTCTGTATCGCGATTCGGGACAAGCTCGTGAATCGCTCACCGAGTTCCAACGTGCCCTGCAACTCCTCCGCCCACTAGCTACTGGAGATTCCGCATCCCTTGAGACGATCCTAACCCTGCGCGACATTTATGCCGGGCGGGCTCATGCTCACTTGGCACTGCGCCAGTATGCCGAAGCCTTGCGTGATTGGGACGAGGCTATTTCCTGCGATTGTGAGCGTTCGCCCACACTACGGGCTTATCGCGCTATATGCCTAGCACGCCTGGGTAGTACTGAACAAGCGGTGGCCCACGCTGACCGCCTTCTCCAGGACTATCCAAGGACAGGAAGCCTGCTGTACAACCTCGCTTGTGTGCACGCCGTTGTCGCTGAGGTTCTCGGCCAGGAGAATAAACAACCGTCCCCTGAGCAGAGCCGCCAAAGCGAGGCCCACGCTACCCGGGCTTTGGAATTACTCAGCCAGGCTGCCGACCAGGGCTATTTCCGTAGCCCGCACCGTTTGGAGTATTTGCAGCGCGATCCCGATCTGGAAGCCATTCGGCAGCGGGCGGATTTCAAGCGTTTCCTGGAAAAACTTCAGGCCTCCCCCCAACCAAGCATCCCTTAGTGCACCGCGTTTAGAACTACCACCCGGCACGCTCGTGACGCCCCGGTGGTACTGTGTCCTTATTTCCTACCTGCATGATCCCGTTCACAGGCTAACTTGATTTGGACAATTTTGTTGCGCCGCCGAGCGTTTGCCTGGACCACCGGATCGCGAACACCCCTAACAACTAACTAAATAGTTCGCCCTAATATAAGACGCGTTGTCGCGCTAAAATGGCCTTTGGCTGTTGGTCAAATGAGTCTGCGGGTTCCCATCAAATATGTTGGCCTAGGTCCGGATAGCGTCCCACAAACCGATCGCCAGCGGCCCAAACAAAAACACCGGCAGCCACGCCGCTTCTACCGCCCCTAAATAATCGTGTTCCCCGAGATGACGGCACAAATGATGCATCCCAAACAGAGCAAATCCGACCACTAGGCAAATACCACTATTAAGGAATACATTGCGTTGATGATCCCGCAGCAGCAAAGATATGCCAATAGCCGTCATTATGAATGCCAAGATCGGCATGGTGAGGCGTAAATGGAACTGCACCGCTAAGATAGACAAACCCACCGTTTCCGGTCGCTGAAGCTCCAAGAAAATAGTATAAGTCGAGGCATATTGAAACCAACCAGGAGGCCTCGTTATGAGTTGAAAATCCACCCGTTCCGTACGCAGGAAAAACTTCCCAGGATCGATTATTTCTAATACGGGGCTGTGCCAATTTCCAGGCAGAATACGGGGTGTGGTATCTATAAGCAACCAACCGCCGCTATAGTAGTCGGAACTGGGCGGAATATAGCGGGCTTCGCGGGCACGGATATGCTGCAACGAGCCAGCAATCCGCTCGGGTATGGTCACCGTGAGATGATAAACTAACTGATAGCGGCGCAGCGCTTCCTGTCCCGAAATCAAGATGCCATTGGGTTCAAAAGCGCCATAAGCACGGCAAGGCAATTCCCCGCGCGGATCGGTGGCCGGCCTCATGAGTTTATCCATGAGTTGCGGCATAATAAGTTCGCGGTTGATCAGACTTACGCCCAGCACCAGGAAACTGCCCAGCAAGATTGGCCGTACCACCCGCCGCGCCGAGATCCCGGCAGACAGCAGGCAAAGCAGCTCATTGTTCCTTTGCATCCAGGCGATTGTGAACATTGCCGCCAGCACGATCAAGACCCCGCTCAGTCGGTCGAATATAAGCACGAGCTGGTACGAATAGTAAGTGCCGATGACCAGGAGCATATTGTGGAAATTTCCCTCAGCCGCTTCCAGGAACTCATCAAACTTGTTGAACAAGTCAATGACGATATACAGGCTGAGCAGGGAGACGAAACCGATGAGCCAGGCACGCAGGAAATAGGTTAAGATAGTGCGATCCAGTAGACTCATGGCTGAGATTGTTTCTCTTGCAAATGAGACAGGTAGTTGTGCGGAACGAAGTGAGCATTTGGTCTGGAATTCAAATGGGGTTTTGCCCTCGTGTTAGAAAAATCATGTCCACCTATCGCGTGGCGCGGTGCCGCCAATAAGGGAAGCACATAATCGCGGAAAGTGAGGCTGATTCCGGAGCAACGATCTTCGCCATAGCCATTCAGGCGCAATTCCTGCCAGGCAGCCTCGGGAGGCCAATTTTGCGCACGCATCCGATAAACGGCGCACAAAACGCCAGTCCGATGCAAGCCAGCCTGGCAGTGCACTAACACGGGTTGATTTTCGGGACGACGCACAATATCCAGAAAAAGCCGCGCTGCTTCCGGCCATTGCCCCGCTTGGTACTGCTCATCACTGAGCGAATCGCAATAGAGGAAAATGTAAGTGACACCGAGGCGCTGACAGAGGTGAGCTTCACTGCACCCTGCTAAATGAGGATTAGGCGCCTCTTCCCGCAAATTTATCACGGTGCGAATGCCGAAACGCTGAATGGTCCGCTGCAAACCGCGGGCATTGAGCTGGCCACTGCGGTAAAGCTTGCCCGGATCAACAGTACGCAAGCGCTTGCTCTCGGCATAGCGCAGCCGATAATAGCCGACACTGCCTACGACCAGAATGCCGAGCAGTAGCGCAATTACGCAGCTTTGCGCCTTGGAGATTGGTTGTCCGCGGCTGTTTGCACACAGCATGGCCATATCCTGCCAATGGTTCGAGTACCGCGATCATGCCAGGCGGGCGCGAAAAAACAAGGCGAGTTAGGATGGAATTGGCCGATCCGTTCATAGGTCAATGGCGACCTATGGCCTGAAGCGCCGGAAGCATTGTCAGGCGTTCGGCCCGGGTCTAGGATGGCGTGGGGATTACGGTGGCGCGGAGGGCACAGCTAGACAAGGTGAAACGGCATGAAGGTGGATGACGTGCGGATGCGCGGTTTTCGTCAGCGAGCGGATGCGATGCAGGCGCGGGAACTCTTGCTGTCACGCGTTGCTCCGCTGGCAGCGGAGACGGTATCGTTGTGGCAAGCGGCGGGGCGGGTACTAGCCGAGAATGTCTATGCTCCGCTCGATGTGCCCTATTTCGATCGTGCTGCAATGGACGGTTACGCGCTGCGCGGCGAGGAAACTTTTGGTGCTAGCTATTATTCACCCCTCACGTTTCGCCTGGTAGGAGAGGCGTTACCGGGCAAACCTTATCCGCAGAGCGTTGGGCCAGGCGAAGCCGTGCGTATTATGACGGGCGCGCCACTGCCTGCGGGAACCGATACTGTGGTACGTGCAGAGTTGGCCATCGAAAGCGGAGGATTAGTCCAAGTCCTGGAAGCGGTACCGCCGGGAAAATGCGTGAGTCGTCGTGGGGAAGACGTGCCAGCCGGCAGCCTGCTGCTGCAGACGGGGCGGCGCCTGCGCCCGCAGGATGTCGCGATCCTCGCGGCCATCGGCGTAAGCCAGGTGCGCGTGGTTCGCCAGCCGCGTGTCGCCTTGATTATCACGGGCGAGGAGTTGCTGCCTATAGGCTCGCGGCCGGAGGGTTTTCGCATTGTTGACAGTAATTCCGTGATGCTCGACGCTTTGATTCGCCGCGATGGTGGTTTGCCTGTCCATGGCGAAATAGTTCCTGACCAGCGCGATGCGATTCGGGCGCGAATCCAGCAGGCCTGCGACCAAGCCGAGGCTATCCTGCTCAGCGGCGGCAGCTCCGTTGGGCGTGAGGACTACGCTCCCCTGCTGGTGGCAGAACTAGGCGAACTGCTAGTCCACGGTGTGGCGATGCGGCCCTCATCGCCTACGGGATTGGGCTGGATTCAAGGCCGACCGATAATCTTATTGCCCGGCAACCCTGTCTCCTGCCTGTGCGCTTATGACTTTTTTGCTGGCCCGGTTATTCGACGTTTAGCTGGCCGCAGCACCGACTGGCCTTATCGCCAGGCCCGTTTGCCTCTGGCTCGGAAAATCACCTCCGAATTGGGCCGCCTCGATTACGTGCGCGTCCGCATTCACGACCATTTAGTCGAACCCAT
>BEIM01000061.1 GCA_002898995.1 bacterium HR36 | reverse complement strand
CCGAGCCATCGGATCAGTCAACACCAGTACCAAGCACGAGCGAATCAGTAACGCCAGCGCCTGCACCGCCGGCCACTCCCCAGCAGCGTCCTGCACCGTCGGCATCCCCGACGCCTTCACGCCGGGATACCCGACCTTTCGGCTACGGGATTCTCAGCGAGCCACACACCTCGGAAGGCTAAACCCGGAGTATGGCGGCTTGTCGCGGGAGAAGGTCCATGCCTTATTTCCTGGAATCAGTGGACGGGGAGCAACGCTTCAACCTGTCAGGCCCGGAAGAAGTTTATCTCGTCGGGCGCATAGAAGAATGTGACATTCGCCTAGAATCACGGAAGGTCTCCCGTCGACATTGCTGCCTCGCCCAAGTGAACGATTATCTCGCCGTGCGCGACCTGGGAAGCACCAACGGTATTCGCATCAATGGCCGGGAGGTCCTTGAGGGAAAGCTCTATAACGGCGATCTGCTTACCATCGGCCCGTACAAGTTTCGCGTCGTTTGGCAACCCGAGAATGCCGTCCGCAATGCTGCGGCTGGCGTCCCATCGCGCGTTTCCAGCATGCCAGCCCCGGCTGCGCCCGGGCCCACCGACAGGCCTTTGACCCATTCGCCTCCCGCCCATTCACCCCCAGCTGCTTCGCACAAGCCCGCCTCTCTCTTGGAGAATTCCGAACTGTTCAAAATGCTGGAGTCAGATGATCCCCTGCTGGGCGGCAAACGGTGACAGCACCACTGCAATACTAGGTGCGATCGCTGCCGTAACTCAGTTCGCGTGCTGCTGCTCTAGGCGATCCGAGCGGACACCAGCCGCTCCAGGGACACGCCCGGTCCTTGGCGGTTAGCTCCGCCCCGAGGTCTGAATAGAGGCGACCACTGCCCGCTCACCCTGACGGCAACGTGAGAAACCAGCACTTCGTACAATAACCGGCCAGGCCAAGCTGGCAATCCGGGCATGCGAGCGTTCTGCTCGCTAAAGGATGACTGAAATGGCAAAAACGGCGGAGGAATTGACTGGAGTGCGGCGTTATCTGGTGGGTTTTCACTGGCGGCGCACACCCCATTATTTCACCGACATTTTGATTTTAGGTGCGGGTTTTGCGGGACTGCGTGCCGCCTTGGCTATCGAACCGAGCCTGGATATCCTGGTGGTGACCAAAGACCAATTGCCGGAGTCCAACAGTTACTATGCTCAGGGTGGCATTGCCAGTGTCGTGGATGCTGGGGATCGTTTTGAGGATCACGAGCAGGATACGCTGCGGGCGGGAGACGGCCTGTGCGATCCGGAAGTAGTGGCCCGTGTGGTACGGGAAGCACCGCGCGAGATTGAGACGCTGCTGAGCTGGGGGGCGCGTTTCGACGCGGAGGGGCCAGGCAAGCTGAAACTGGGGCGGGAAGGCGGCCACAGCTATAACCGCATCGTGCACGTCGGCGATGCTACGGGACAGGAAGTAATGCGGGTAGTGATTGCCCAGGCGCAACAGCGCCCGCATATCACCATCTGGGAAAACACCTTCACCCTCGACCTGCTCACCCTGGAGGGCCGCTGTGTTGGAGCTTTGGTATACCGGCGCGGTGAGGTGATGCTGGTGTGGGCCCGGCAGACGATCCTGGCGACTGGCGGCGCTGGGCAATTGTACCGCGAAACCACCAACCCTGCGGTAGCCACCGGCGACGGTTTGGCAATGGCGTGGCGCGCGGGCGCCGAACTGCGGGACATGGAGTTCTTGCAGTTCCACCCCACCGTTTTGTACGTGGCCGGATCGGCGCGTTATTTGATTACCGAGGCGACACGCGGTGCGGGCGCATTGTTGCGGGATCGCTTCGGCCGCCGATTTATGCCTGAGGTGCATCCCCTGGCTGAACTGGCCCCCCGCGATGTGGTGGCCCGCGCTATTGTCCGGCAGATGGAACAGACCCAGCACCCGTGTGTCTATCTCGATCTCTCGCATCTCGACGCCGACCCTGTGCTGCGGGATTTTCCTGGGATCGCTCGCGTGTGCAGCAGTTTCGGGCTTGATATAAGGCGGGACTTAATCCCCGTGCGGCCGGCCGCCCATTACATGATTGGCGGTGTGCGTGTGGACTTGAGTGGGCGCACCAGTGTGCCTGGACTGTGGGCGTGCGGGGAAGTCACCTCCAGCGGACTCCACGGCGCCAACCGGTTAGCTTCCAACAGTCTGCTGGAGAGCTTGGTGTATGGGCGATGGTGCGGCGAAGGTGCCAACCAGGCTGCCGCCAGCGATCACCACCCCTGCCATCCTCATCCGGTCAGCGCTCCTCACGCGCCCACCGATACGAACCTCAACCTCGCGGATATTCGCAACGCCTTGCAAAGCCTCTTGTGGCGCAAAGCAGGTATTATTCGCACCGGCCAAGCCTTGCAGGAAGCCCTCCGGGATGTCTTGTTCTGGGCCCGCTACGTCTTAGCCCAGGAATTTGGTCAACCCTCAGCCTGGGAACTGCAAAACCTGCTGACTAACGCCTGGATGTTGGTCTGGTCTGCATGGCAACGGCAGGAATCGCGGGGTGTCCATTACCGCGAAGATTTTCCGCGCCGCGACGACCAGCATTGGCAACGCCATCTTTCCGTACCTCCTCCCCGATGAAGCCCCGGCCTCTGCTGCTGCAAGCAGCACGCAACTTTCCCCAGGCCAAGACTGCCCGCTACCAAGTAGCGTTGCCGCGTTCAATCAATGCGTACGCTTTCGGGCAGGGCCAAACGCAGTTGCATGGCGCCGCGCTCGGTGAGTCCAGTTTTATCCACAACGCGGAGCCGGCGGAGTTTCTTTAGTTCTTTCAGGTACGCAACACAGCCATCGGAAATTAGCGTCTGGGTGATGTCGAGTTCCTCGAGCGCTGGCAGTTCTTTGAGCCGGCTCAATCCAGTATCGGTGATCCGCGAAGCCCGCAGCACTAGTTTCCGCAACTGTGGCAGTACTGGTAACTGATGCAGTCCCTCATCGTTGACGGCAGTGCCTTCGAGGTCCAGCTCGGTCAAAGCGGTCAGCGAGCGGAGATGCTGCAAACCTGCCCCCTTCACTTGGGTGCGCGCGAGGATCAGCCGCCGCAGATTCGTCAGCTTTGCCAGATGCGCCAGGCCCGCATCCGTGACGGCCGTCCGCGTCAGATCCAGCCCTCGCAGGGAAGTCAGAGTGGCCAGATGTGTCAAACCTGCATCGCTGATTTTCGTATAAGCAAGACTCAACTCCCAGATTTCGCCCAGAAGTGCGCGATTGTTGCGTTGAGTGGTGCGCATCCGTGCCAGCAGGGCCAAACCGCGGTCACTGATGGGCGTGCCAGTCAGGATTAAGTCCAGCGAACCCTCCAAACCAGCCAGCGCTACTAAGTCTGCATCGCCTAGCTTTGGTCGAAATCCCAGTTGAGCCACCAGAACCTTCCCTTCATCACGGTCGTCCCAGACGAAGGCGACCTCGAATTCCCTTTGCAACTTCTGGCGGAGCGGAGTCGCGTCGTCAGGGATGCCGGCCAGTACCGCATCTAGGTCAAACGGGGCGTTTTGCACAGTCGCGGCGCTCAGGCCCGTGCCCGTAGCCGACGGGCTCGCAGCAGAACCAGTATTCGCCGTTTGCAGAGGATGGCGAGAAACCGTAGTGTCGTCTCGGCCGCATCCGTTCATACTTACCATCACCGCTAGCACCAGCGTCAGCGAGCGGTGCGCGATAAACGGCGAGCACTGGGACATGGCTTGGTTCCTCTCCGCACGTGTTAGCTTCCTATGCTATGTATATGCTATGCGGCTGGACATCCGCCGCGAGTAAGCTTGGCAATGTCCACGACCCTTTAGCTAGCAGGAGCGCGAATCATGCGGCATTATCGCATCGCAGTCATCGGCGGCGATGGCACGGGACCAGAAGTTGTCCACGAGGGGCTGAAAGTTCTCGCTGCTGTTGCCCGCCGCGAGGACTTCACTTATGAAACCGTGCAATACGATCTCGGCGGCGAACGGTATCTGCGGACGGGGGAGGTGCTGCCCGACTCGGTGCTCCGCGAGTTGGGACAGTTCAAGGCCATCTACCTCGGCGCTGTGGGCCACCCCGATGTCCCCCCGGGAATTCTGGAGCGTGGCCTGTTATTGCGAATTCGCTTTGAGTTCCAGCAGTATATCAACCTCCGTCCGGTCAAGCTGTATCCCGGCGTGGAAACGCCTATCAAGAACAAAGGCCCCGAAGACATTGATTTCGTCATCATCCGCGAAAACACAGAAGGACTGTATTGCGGGGCCGGCGGTTTCCTTCACAAAGGGACGCCTTACGAAGTGGCGACCCAGGAACTCATCAATACCCGGCAAGGAGTCGAGCGGTGCTTGCGGTATGCTTTTGAGTTTTGCCGGCAACGGAACGACCAGAAAAAACTCACCCTCGTGCTCAAAACCAACGTCCTCACATACGCCCATGACTTGTGGTGGCGCGTCTTCCAGGAACTAGCCAGGGAGTATCCTGACATCAAAACCGATTACAACCACGTGGATGCCTGCTGCATGTGGATGGTGAAAAATCCAGAATGGTACGACACAATCGTTACGGAAAACATGTTTGGCGACATCATCACCGATCTAGCGGCGATTCTGCAAGGCGGGTTGGGAGTGGCGGCGGGCGCGAACATCAACCCGCAGGGTACGAGCATGTTCGAGCCGATGGGCGGTTCTGCCCCGAAATACACGGGCACAGGCAAAATCAACCCACTGGCCGCCATTCTGGCTCTCAAATTGATGCTGGAGTTTCTCGGCGAAACAAGGGCGGCGCAGCGCGTCGAACAAGCCGTAGCCTACGTAACGGCTCACAAGCTCAAGAGTATGGCCGCCGGGCAAATGGGCTACACCACCAGCGAAGTCGGCGACCTCGTCGTTCAGGCCCTCGAAGCACAACGGGAGTAAGCCAGGATAAGGCGCGATTGGCGGCACACGGAGAGCGGCTGGCATAGCCCACCCAAACGTTGCCGCATTTGCGTTACTGACTTCTGCATCCGCAGTGGGCCAGCCCTGTCGCGTTGGCAGCGCGCAGCCAATGGGTTTCACCAATGCGCTAGTACCCTGGAAACTGCTTTTGCTCGGATGAATTGGGATGGGCTGCGGGTTACTTGCTGGCAGTGGTGGCCAATGGAGAGGCGATGAAGTTCTTGATCAGTTTGCCGTCGTCCACGTTCCAAATGCGGACTTCCCCATTCCAGGCGCCGCTGGCCACGCGACTGCCGTCGGGGCTGATCGCCATGGCGAAAACCGCGTCGGTGTGTCCCTCCAGGGCGCGAATCTGGGCACCGTTGTCGGGATTCCAAATGCGCACGGTTTTATCCACCGAGCAGGAAATCAGCAGCGGCTTGTTGGGATGAAAACGGACTTTTTCGACGAAGTCGGCGTGGCCACCAGCGGTGCGGATTTGTTTCGCGTCGCTGGCCAGGTTCCAGAAGCGGATCTGGCGGTCGCGGCCACAGCTAATCCCGATCTTGCCGTTCGGATGCACGGTCACGCCGCTGACGTATTCCTGATGGCCTGGGAAGGTGGCAAGCGGTTCCTTGGCCGCAAGGTCCCAGACCTTGGCGGTTTTGTCGCGGCTGGCGGAAAGCAGATATTTGCCGTCGGGGGAGAAACACAGGTCGAGCACCCAATCGGCGTGGTTTTCGATAGTCTGCTCGAGCGTCCATTTGTCGGTCTCCCAGACGCGAATCAAGCGGTCGCAACCACCAGCGGCAATGCGTTTGCCGTCCTTGCTCACGGCCAGGGCGAGGATTTCGTCATCGGTTTGCACTAATTCGCGCACGAGCACCCCGGCTTTCGCCTCCACGCCGTCGAGAAAGGCAATACCCGCATCCTGTCGGGTCGGACTAGCGGCGAAGTTATAGACGCGGACATCGCCTTCCTGACCGGGTCGGCCACCAGCGACGACTAACGTCTTACCGTCGGGCAGGAAGGCCAGTCCGTTAGCCCGCTCGGCTCGGGTACGGATGCGCTTCACCAGCTGCCCGCT
This sequence comes from bacterium HR36, assembly GCA_002898995.1. Classification (GTDB taxonomy): domain Bacteria; phylum Planctomycetota; class Planctomycetia; order Gemmatales; family HRBIN36; genus HRBIN36. The sequence goes on along the minus strand of BEIM01000061.1, from coordinate 5,875 downwards.
CTCGAGATCCCAGACGAGCAGTTCGAAATAGCCGCCAACCACCAATTGCTTGCCGTCGGGCGTAAAGGTCAGGGCGCGAATCACCGCCGGGAAGCGATATTGCGCTGGCGGCATCGGCGGATTCCAGCGCTTCCGCAGTTCGACCAGCAGGTTAGCTTTCGGCGACGGGCCGTCAAACTTCGCCCCTTCGCGAATCCAGCGTTCGATAATGGCGATTTGCTCTTTAGTGAGACTGCCGCCGGTTTCTTTCGGTGGCATGTGCGGTTCTTTTTGGCCGCTGATAAGCAAGTAAAGCGGGCTCTCGTCGGGCTTGCCGGCAACCACCGATGGCCCGCGATCACCTCCGGTCAGCAAGCCTTCGAACGTCGTCATGTCCAGCCGACCTTTACGCACTTTCGGGTCGTGGCAGGCGAAACAATTCTCCTTCAGGATCGGCGCCACGTCGTTGAGGAAGCTGAGAGGTTTGTTCGGTTTAGCCGGCTGCGCTGCCGCGGGATTGAGGAGCTTCAACACCAACAACCAGACCAGAATCGTTGCCAGCACACTGCACCAGATGCACAGTCGTACGCCACGCATGTCAGGAACTCCTTTGTTCAGGTGGGAAAATTGCCGCATCCACTGCTGCGGACGCTCGGCCATGTGTTTCGCTGTTGTGGGAGGCGTTACTTGCAAGCCAAGCCGGTTTCAGGACTAGCTTTGTCGCAAGGCGGGTGCAGTTATTATGGCGAGGGCAGTTCCGGCGTCCAGCCTTCCCCTTGCCACCACTGCCCGGTCATCCGTAGGAAAGTGTTATCACTGCTGTGGACTCAGTGCAGCTTCAGCGCACTGCCAACCCCGTCGGCTCACCGCACTGTGCGGGGGGCGATTTATCAGTCGCCCTATCCGCTACCGACCCGACTTCCCGCCTGATTTGAGGGTTGACACCATGCATCGGTCGCGTCTTTATGTCTCGGCTCTACTGGCAAATGTAGGATGGCGAGCGGTACGGCTGTTCTGCGGCGTCGCGACGCTGGCGCTTGTCCTGGTACTAACGCTGCGGGTATCCGGCCAACAGAAGCCTGGCACGTTGCCTGGCCCCAGTCCGCAATCGCCTATGGTTAGCGCATACTTTCCTCCGGGCGGTCAGCGGGGTTCCACCATCGAGCTTACGCTGCAAGGTCGTGAATTGGCCGATGCGGTTGGAGTGCTGGCTACCTTTCCCGTGCAGGCCAGCATCGTTCCCGACGCCAAGGAGCCTGCGGCCCGGTGCGTGATTAAACTGGCCCTTGCCAAAGACGCCCCACTCGGTGTGCACGCGCTGCGTTTGGTAACCAAACGGGGCGTATCGAACCTACTTCCGTTCTGCGTGGACGACCTGCCCGAGTTGCCCGCTAGCGGAACCAATCGCAGTCCCAGCGAGGCGCAGAAACTTCCTGTACCATGCGTCGTGTCTGGCCGAGTAGAGGCGGAGGCAAGTTATTATTTCCGTTTGGCCCTTCATGCCGGGCAACGCATCGCCTTGGAAGTAGTTGGGCGACGCATGGGCTCGCCGCTCGATAGTGTGCTGATCCTATACGATCCGGCGGGCCGGCAGGTGGCCTTCAGCGACGATGCTCCCGGCTTGCAGCGCGATGCACGACTGGTGTACGTGGCCAAGGAAAACGGTGAATACCTCGTGCAGTTGCGGGATGTGCGTTACCAGGGCGGTGGGAATTACGTGTATCGGCTACGGATTGGGGATTTTCCGTGCGCGACGACGGCGTATCCGCTGGTGGTCAAGCGGGGCAGCTCGGCGAAGGTGGCCTTCGCCGGCCCATTGCTCGACGGCGTGTCCGCGATCTCCGTGACGGCCCCGGGCGATCCATCCACGCTCGCGGTGCTTGCTACGCCACACCGTCCCGGCTCACCGCCCGGTTGGCCGGTCATTGTCGGCCTTTCCGAGCTGGACGAAACCATCGAGCAGGAGCCGAACGACGCTCCCGAAAAGGCGCAGCGGATCACGGTGCCTGGAGCGGTTCACGGTCGCTTCGACAAACCCGCGGACCGCGACTGTTACCGTTTCGCTGTCAAGAAGGGACAACGGCTGGTCATCGAGGGACAAAGCTGGGAGTACGGTTCGCCCAGTGCGCTGTATCTGGTGTTACGCGATACGCAGGGCAAACAACTGGCCAACTCCAATCCCATGCAGGACCCGCCACGCATCGAGTACACCGCCCCTGCGGATGCCGAACTGATCCTGCTGGTCGAACATCTCCATTACGTCGGTGGGCCGGAAGAAACCTACCGCGTCGTCTTTCAGTTCGCGGAACCGACCTTCCGTGTGGAGGCGTTGCAGGATCGCGTGGACGTTCCTGCAGGCGGAGTGGGCGTCTGCTTCCTGCGGTTGTCGCGTCTGGGTTTCAACGGGCCCGTGCGCGTTCAGGCATCCGCTCCGCAACCGATTCAGGGCGAAACTATCCTAAGCGGCGAGCAGAATGTCGGGCTACTCTTGCTCAGTGCACCGGCCAATGCACCACCCGGCGCCTGGCCGATCAAACTTCTGGCCGTCGGTAAAGGCGAAGCGGGCGAAATCACCGTGCCCGTTACCATTACCGAGCCGCTCAGTGCCGCTTTCAACAACGTACCATTCCCGCCGCGACATTTGCTGACTGCCCACGCTGTCAGCATCACCGAACCGACACCGTTTCGGCTCGAAGTCAAATACAACACGGAAAAACTGCCACGCGGCCAGACGGGCCTGGAGGCCATCGTGCGCGTCGAGCGTCAGGCGGGATTTGAAGACGAAGTGCAGGTCTTCGCTGTCGCTCCACCGCCAGCTCCCAACCAACCCGTGATCCTTGCTGCCCCGGCCAGCGGCAAGATCGCTCGCGGCCAGCAAGAAACGAAACTGGCGCTGAAACTCCCCAATAACCTTCCCGCCGGCCCGCTGCCTCTGGCAATTGTCGGCCAGGCAAAACACGCGGCACGATCGTATCAAGTTTACGCACGCGGCACACCGCCCGTGGTTACCGCCGGGAAATGACCGCTCGTCCGGCCCCCTGGGAGATCACGTAAAATTGATCGGACTAACAATTCCCAGGGAGCCCGCATCATGAGCAGTGAAGGAAGCCATGTTGTCCGCGCCCATGTTGACCCTGCTGAACTCGCGGCTCGGCCCTGGCTGCGTTTTTACCCGCCGGGTGTTCCAGCTTCGCTGACATATCCTAGCGAGCCTTTGACGATCTTGCTGGCCCAAGCGGCAGAACAATTCCCCGACCATCTCGCCTGCACGCTGCTCGATCAGCGTGTCAGTTACCGCCAGCTTTACGAACAGGTCTGCCGCGTCGCTCACGGTTTGCGCCACGCCGGGGTGAATCCTGGCACGGCGGTGGGGATTCTCCTGCCGAACCTGCCCGAGTACCTGCTGGCTTTGTTCGCCGTCTGGGCCATCGGCGGTCGCGTCGTCCAGCTCAGCCCCTTACTCGTTCCGCACGAAGTGGAGCGCCTGTTACGGCTGACGGATTGCCGGCATGTCATCGCTCTCGACTTGCTCCTGCCGAACCTGACCTCGGCTCTGCAAAGCCAGCTCCTGGAGCATATCTTCGTTGTTTCCCTGGCCGAGCGATTGCCTATGCTCAAAAGTCTCCTGTACCGTTTCGAGCGGTTACGCCAACAGGGACATTTTCACCTGGTGGCTCGCGGCCCGGTGGAGCCCTTCACCCATCTGCTGGAACACGCCCCGCGCAATGCCATCGGCGACCAGGCCGAACTGGACGACGTGGCGGTGCTTGCACCTACTGGCGGCACAACGAGTTCGCCGAAGATCGTCATGCTCTCGCATCGCAACCTCCTGTGCAATGCCTGGCAATTGCGGGCCTGGAGTCTGGCGCGCGACGGCGAGGAGCGCATCCTCGGCGTATTACCGTTTTTCCACGCCTACGGCCTGACGGTTTGCGCTCTAGCTGGCGTAGCCATGCGGGCCAGCATCCATCTCCATCCCCGTTTCGAGACCCGCGCCACTCTGCAACTGATCGAACGCTGGAAACCCACCATCTTTCCCGCCGTTCCCGCCATGCTGGCGGCCCTCAACCGTGTGCTCCGCGCCTGGCCCAACGACCGACCTCGCCCCGATCTGTCCTGCATCCGCACCGTGATCTCCGGGGCATCGGCGCTCGACCCGGCCATTCGCGACGAGTTTGCCAAATACGGCGCGCAAGGCATTATCGAGGGTTACGGCCTGACCGAAGCCGGGCCGGTCACCCACGCCAACCCGTTGATGCCGGAGCATGTCCGACCAGGCACGATCGGCATTCCGCTGCCCGATACAGAGGCCCGCATTGTCGATCCCATCCACGGCGAAACCGACGTGCCCACCGGCGAAGTGGGCGAATTAATTGTCCGCGGCCCACAAGTGATGCTCGGTTACTGGCGCAATCCCGACGAAACTGCCCTGGCTTTACGAAATGGCTGGCTCTACACCGGCGATCTCGCTCGCCGTGACGCCGACGGTTATTTCACCATCGTCGATCGCAAACGCGACATTATCAAGACCAGCGGCTTTTTGGTCTATCCCGCCGAAGTGGAGGAAGTGCTATTGCGATTCCCCCAGGTGGCCGAAGCCGCGGTCGTTGGCGAACCCGATCCGCAACGCGGCGAGATGGTTGTGGCTTACGTCGTCCCGCGCGACGGTAATCTGGACGTGAAATCTTTGGAGGATTATTGCCGCGAACATCTTGCCAAGCACAAGCGGCCCCGCAAATTCCAGGTGGTTTCGCAACTGCCCAAGAACTTTTTGGGCAAAGTCCTGCGCCGTCAGCTGCGCTCCGCCCCCGCTTCCCTCCAGGCATGAGTGTCAAGTGCGGCGTCCGGCCGTCCGCGGCGGTTGTTTCGCCGAGTTGCCGAATTTCTCGGCCATTTTCGCCTTGTTTCAGCTTGGCCGATTTTGCTATAATGCGACCGTGATCCGGGGTAATTTTTTCTCCGGCCGACAGGAAGTCCGCAACTAGGAGATGCATCTTATGGCTCGCAAAACGGCTCGCACCTCGGCCAACAAGAAACGCTCCGCCACTAAACCCTCCCGGCCAGCCAGCACTGCGCGTGTTTCCGATGTGGTTCGCCGACCCGCGGTTACCTCGCAGCAAGTCCGCGAAATCGTCGAGGCCGGCGCTGGTATCGTCCGGCTCGCTCCCACCTGGGTGCCACGGTCGTTTCTGATGCCAGGCAAACGCCTGAAGCTCCATCCTAACGACTATTACGCTCTTGGCGCTCATCGTGGCGGCATTGACGAACGCTGGTTCGCTTCTACCACTCCCGCCGCCAACGAAGGCGCCCCATGGGACGAGGGACTTAGTTACATCGTTTATCAAGGCCGTAAATTGGTTACCTTGAAAGAAGCCATCGAACTCGAAGGCCCCTTATTTATCGGCAAACCGATGTGGGAGAAGTATCATCGCTGGCCGGTTTATAGCAAATTCTTCGATAACCTCGGCCCGATCCCGCATCACATGCATCAGAATAACCAGCAGGCGGCGCTCGTCGGCCAGCAGGGTAAACCCGAAGCCTATTATTTCCCCCCGCAACTCAACAGTATCGGCAATAATTTTCCCTATACATTTTTCGGGCTGGAACCGGGCACTACTAAGGAAGACATACGCCGATGTCTCGAGCGCTGGCACGAAGGCGATAACGGCATCTTGAATTACAGCAAAGCCTATCGCCTGCAACCGGGCACCGGCTGGCTCGTGCCCCCCTGCATTTTGCACGCCCCGGGCTCCTTAGTTACTTATGAACCGCAATGGGGCTCCGACGTCTTCGCTATGTACCAGTCCATGGTCGAAGGTCGGCCAGTTCCCTGGGATTTACTTGTCAAGGATGTGCCCCCTGATAAACATCACGACTTAGATTACCTGGTCAATCA
>BEIM01000060.1 GCA_002898995.1 bacterium HR36 | reverse complement strand
AATAAGGATCGCGGGTATGACGCATTCTCTCCAATACCTTCTCGATAAAGCGGTCAACGGCGAACGACTTAGCCCGGAGGAAGGCTTAGAGCTTCTGCAATCTGCCGATTTACTGGCCCTGGGTCAGGCAGCAGACGCTGTTTGCCGCAGATTACACCCCGAACCATATCGTACTTATAACATAGACCGCAACATCAATTATAGCAACATCTGTGCAGCCGTATGCGATTTTTGCGCTTTCTATCGTAAGAGCTCCGACCCCGATGCTTATGTATTACCGCGGGAGGGGATATTTCAAAAAATCGAAGAAACGATTGCGTTAGGTGGTGATCAGATCCTACTCCAAGGTGGCCTGCATCCATCGTTGAGATTAGAATGGTACGAAGAGCTGCTGCGCGACATTAAGACCCGGTTCCCGCAGATTAATATCCACGGTTTCAGCGCACCGGAAATCTGGCATTTTCATAAACTAAATAAACTGCCGCTGCGGGAGGTCTTACGGAGACTTAAGGAGGCAGGCTTAGGTAGTCTGCCCGGGGGTGGTGCCGAGATTCTGGTGGACCGTGTGCGGAAAGCGATTACCGTTAATAAGTGCCTGACCGAGGAATGGTTAGAGGTCCATCGCACCTGGCACGAGTTAGGTGGCAAGTCCACCTGTACGATGATGTTTGGCCATGTCGAGACCTTAGCGGACCGTATCGAAACTCTGGAACAGCTGCGGCAATTACAAGACGAAACTGGTGGGTTCACGGCCTTTATTTGCTGGACATTTCAGCCGGAAAATACGGATTTAGCACACATACCGCCGGCCGGGGCTTTTGAGTATCTCAAGACCCAGGCAGTGAGCCGACTATACTTAGATAACATCCCCAATATTCAATCTTCCTGGGTGACGCAAGGGCCAAAGATTGGGCAATTAGCGCTGCTGTTCGGAGCCAATGATATGGGGAGTTTGATGATTGAGGAGAACGTGGTAGCTGCCGCGGGCACAGTGTATTATCTCACGCTGGAGGAAATCCGCAATGCCATTCGCGAACTAGGTTACATTCCTAGGCAGCGCAATGTATTTTATGAATACATAGATCCCGAACCCGCTGAATCGCCACCAGATCGCCAGTGGTGGCGTAGGCCAGTGCATTTGCCCGTTGTTTAGGCGCTGATACAGACCACATTAGCTCTTAAATTTGGCAAGCAACGGCTGTATGCGCTCAAAGGCAGTGCGCGCAGCGTGGTCGGGGTTATCTAAGTAGGGATAAAGCTCTACCGTGACCCAGCCCCGATAGCCAATTTCGTAGAGGGCCTCGAACACAGAAAGAAAGGAAATAGCTCCCTCGCCCGGTATCAGGTGCTGATGGCGACGATCGGAGGGAATATCCTCTAAGTGTACATGGCGAATATAGCGAGCCAGTCGGCGAATCACCTCAGCTGGGTCCTCGCCGACACAAAAGAAATGGCCAATGTCACAATTGAGGCCGACTGCCGGCGAAGCAACGCGATCCATAAATTCCTCGAATTGTGCGGCGGTTTCCAAAAGTAAGCCTGGCTCAGGTTCGACTAGCAATTGCACGCCTAAGCGTTCGGCCTGTTCCGCCACTGGTGCCAAACTTTCCAGGAACAAATCGAGCGCTTCCTGCCATGCCTGTCCCGGTTCCAGTGGGCCTCCTGGCTCGGTGCTGATGCTGGGGGCACCCAGCTCCTTGGCTAAAGAAAGTGCACGGAGAGTGTGATCAATGCGAACTTGGCGGTAATGGCGATCAGGTTCAATCCAGGAAGGATGCCAGTAAGGTTGACGGGCATCGGCGACGGCGTTCATCATAAAGGCGTTGACATTGGAAATAGCCAGTCCATTTTCCGCTAGCGCTCGGCGGATAGCTTGCTTTTGTTCTTCCAAAAGGAACACGGGCCAAGCGTGAGGCACATCGGCCAGGATTTCGATGCCCGCATAACCAGCGGCGCGGATGCGTCGGGCCGCTTCGGGAAGGCTGCATCGCAAAAACGCATTCGCGCTAAAAGCAAGTTTCCAGGACATGAGCTACTCGAAGGTGTCGCCCTGCCGTAGGCCGAGATAGGTTTCATAGCGTTGCATGGGAATTTGCCGCAAGCGCACTGCCTCCTTGACCGCACAACCCTGCTCGTGTGTGTGGGAACAGCCCGGAAGCTGGCACAGCGCCACAAAGGGTCGGAATTCTGGAAAATAGCCGTCCAGTTCTTCGGGAACAATCTCCCACAACATAAACTGGCGAATTCCTGGCGTATCCACCACCCAGGCACCGAAATCTAGGCGAATCAACTCGGCAGTGGTGGTAGTATGTCGGCCTTTTTGTGTGGCCTCGGAAACCTCGCGGACTTTTAATTGCAAGCCTGGCTGAATGGCATTAAGGAGCGAACTTTTGCCCACGCCGCTCTGCCCTGCAAAAACCGTCTGCCGATTCTTCAGCAACTCTTTGAGCCGATCTATCCCGAAGCCCGTGCGCGCGCTGGCCGGGATGACGGGAATCCCCAGCTGACTATACATGCCGATAAGCCATTGGTAATTCACCAGGTCCACAAGATCGGCCTTATTGAAGCAAATAATGGGCCGCAATTGTCCTTTCTCAGCGCTGACCAAATAACGGTCCACGAGATGAGGTTTGAGGATGGGCTCGGCTAAGGAGGCGACGATCACTACCTGATCCACGTTGGCGGCGATAATGTGTTCCTTGCCCTTCGCGCCGCGAGTAAGCAGGCCATGGCGGGGTTCGACGCGTTCAATGGAACCTTCCTGGGCGGTAGCCGGGCGTATCCATACACGGTCGCCAGTAACCACAATATGGCGCTCGTCAATGCTGAGGTCGCGCAGCAGCTTACGCACGACACAGCGAAAGGTGCGGCCGTCATCAGTCAGTACAGTGCTGTACAAGCCTTGCACGCGCAGCACGCGACCTGGTAAGCAGTGGCTAATGTCCACAGCCGGCAAAACAGGGAGTCCGCCAGTAGCAGTAGGCTGTTCTCCCACCACCGTACGCCGCCGCGACAATTCTCCTTTGGCCCTGACACGCTCCTGGCGGATGGCAGCCGCTGTCTCCTCTTCCTCGCCTGCCAGGTATTGCCGGGTCAAGTCGCGCTCGCGTGCTGGCTTTTCCCGGTTCTTGCGTAGCTCCACCCGAATTTTCCGCTTTTTATCGGCGCTCATGAGCGTATCCCGGGTGGCCTATGGTTGGCGAGAAATATTGTATGGGCAATCCTGGCCCAGACGCTCATACGCCCGCATCTCGTTCCGGGCGCGTGCCGTTTGGTCGCGGATCACCCGCAGCTAGGAGGCAACATGTACTGGACAACTCAAGGTTCTTGGTCAACGGCAGGCCCCGACTGATAACGTGGTAGGATTTCGCATAAACGGATGTGCTCCGCCACCGAGAGTGTTTCCGCGCGCGCATGTGGGTCGTAGCCGTGTTGCCGCAGCAAGCCATCCAGCTGTTCGCGGGTAAGTTGGCCCTGGTACAGCGGCTCTAAAGCACTGCGCAGGTTTTTGCGGCGGTGCAGGTAAATATCGCGCACGAGACGGTGAAACCAGGCCAGATCCTTGATGGCCGCACGCTTGTCCGGTCGCGGAATAATACGCACCAGCGCCGAATCTACCTTCGGCCGTGGCCAGAACACTTGGGGGGGCATCCGCCGTAGCACTTGCACATCGGCTAAGGCCTGCACGATGACGCTGACAGCACTATAGTCCTTAGTGCCGGACTGGGCTTCCAGGCGGGCAGCCAGTTCCCACTGAATCGTCACCAGCATCAGTTGCAATGGAAGCTCGCTCAGCAAAAAGTTGACAATTACGGGTGTCGCTACAACAAACGGCAGGTTGGACACCAGTTTCAGCTGTTGCCATTTCCCGCTCTGCCAGAGTCGTTCCAGATGCTGCAACACCTCAGGGTTGAGCCGACTCTTTTTTTCTAGGATATCCGCTAGGAGCAAGGTGACGTTGTCGAACTTCTCCGTGTTTTCCTGGGCAAGGGCGAAAAAACCAGGGTCAATCTCAACACTGAGAACATGGCCAGCTAGCTCGGCGAGTTTAGCGGTGAGACTTCCGGTACCGCTGCCCACTTCGATAACGAGATCCGCACGGCTCAATTCGGCCTGACGCACCATGAAGTCGAGGAAGTTCAAGTCAATCAGGAACGATTGGCCGAGCTTGTTTTTCGGGCGCAGGCCGTGCGCTTCTAACAGGCCACGCAGGTATGAAAGAGTCTGCCGAGGTGTGCGGGGCTTGTCGGTCACGGCGGCACCTCGCGTCCGATACCTTGTTGCCGCGCTAATTCATAGACGCGCGCCGCCACAGCGACATCTGCCAGAGCAATCCCGACAGACTTGAACAGAGTGATCTCCTCCTGCTTACGGCGCCCCGGGTAACGTCCGACCACGACTTGGGCCAGTTCGTACACCTCGGACCAGTGCAGCGAACCTTCATCCATGGCCGCATGCAAATCGCCAGCCTCGCGGCGCGCTTGATCCTTGCTGTCCACCACAATCACATCGGCGCGCCGTAGTGTCGCCACGTCTATTTCCGCCTTGCTCAAAAAATTCGAACCGATCACGTTCAGATGGGCACCTTCGGAAACCCAATCCCCTCGCAAGATCGGCTCACGGCTAGTAGTGGCGGTGATGATGATGTCCTTATCGGCAGCTGCGAGGTCCGGCCGATTGACGGGGCGGACTTCGACGTTCAAAAATCGGCTCATTTCCTCCGCGAAACGCTGGCGATGTTCAGAATTGGGGCTATACACATGCACGCAGCGCACTCCTCGAACACAACATACCGCCCACAATTGCGTCCGTGCTTGTTTGCCACTGCCGAATATTCCCACTTCGCTGGCATCGGCTCGCGCCAGCAATTCCGTGGCCACCCCGCTCACCGCACCCGTCCGCACCTGCCCGAGATAATCCGCTTCGATCCACGCTAGCGGTTGCGGTGTGTCTTGCCGATACAGCACCACATGGAAATGTGCCCCATGCCGACCAGTCAGGTAGGCCTTGAAACCCAGATAACCGCTTCGTTTCAGCGCTGCCGACATCGTGTGCAGCATGGCCTGATCTGTCTGACAACGCTCCCGCACTGTGCACTCCGCCTCGTCCAACCCCCAGCTGCGAAACGCCTCCCGCACCGCTTCCAACGCCAGGGGCATCGTCAACAACTCTCGTACTTCCGTCTCCGTCAGATACAGCATGACGGCATCCTCATCCCCCGCGGACCTGATAGTTAGCGACCACTGCGTAGGAAGCGCTCCAACGCATCCAGGCCTGCTTCCAAATCCCGAAATTGGCAGGCGAAAGAAAGCCGCACATATCCCTCCGTCCCAAAAGCCGATCCGGGCACCAGATTGACGTGGGCCAATTCCAAAGCGGCCAGACAAAAGTCCGCGGCGTTATTGACTACCCGCCCATTCCAACGTCGTCCGAAATAAGTCGCAACGTCGAAAAAGGCGAAAAAAGCACCCTCGGAGCGAATCAGCTGGATATGGGGCATCTCTGATAACCTTCGGCACACCAACTCGCGGCGGTGCGCCAGCTCCCGACGCATTTCCGATACGCAACGCTGGTCACCTTCCAGAGCAGCCAGAGCGGCGTACTGGCTGACCGAGCAGGAATTGCCAGTTTGTTGGCTTTGAATGTTGGTCATGGCCCGTATAGCTTCCGCGGGACCACACGCCCAGCCGATGCGCCACCCCGTCATGGCGTATGTTTTACTTACCCCGCTCACCGTAAATGTTCGCTGCCGCAAATCAGGGTGCAGCGTGGCAAAACAGGTCGGCTCCACACCGTCATAGGTCAGCTGCTCATATATCTCATCGCTGAGCACCATCAGCGGCGAATCCAGCACGACCTCTGCTAACGCCTGCAGTTCGGCACGCGAATACACGCTTCCCGTCGGGTTATGCGGCGAGTTCAGCAGAAGTAATCGTGAACGGGGACTTATTGCGGCGCGTAATTGTTGTGGTGTCAGTTTGAAACCATTGTCGGGATGGGTCGGCACCCAGAGAGGCTTGGCCCCAGTCATTTGCACAATGTCGTAATAACTCACCCAGCCCGGTGCAGGGATCAAGACCTCATCTCCTGGGCCGCACAACGCAGCAACTGTGTTGTAGATAGCATGCTTGGCCCCGTTGGAAACAATAACTTCTTCGGGCGAATAGCGCAGCCCATAGAGCCGCTCGTAGGTGCGGGCAATGGCCGAACGCAGTTCGGGAATACCGTTAGCGGGCGTGTAATGGGTGTGCCCCTTTTGCATGGCCTCGACCGCGGCCCGGCAGATGTGTTCGGGCGTGGGGAAATCAGGCTCCCCCAGGCTGAAGTCGTACACGGTGACCCCTTGTGCGCGCAGCTGCTTGGCCTTCACCCCTGCCGCTAATGTGGCCGACGGTTGAATCTGCCGGGCCATCGGAGAGAGAGCCAATCCCATGTGCTTTACTCCTGTCGGGAATCTCGTTGCCGACCTTTATTGTATCAAGCGCGGACCCTTTTGCTGACCAGAACGAGCCGAAACGAACCGGGCATGTCTGCTCAATTATCTCTCAGGCGAGGCGAATAATCCTATTGGTCCATCATCTAGCGGCAGGCAATGAGCGCCGAAGCGATGCCTCGCCATTTCAGCATCCAACCAGCGACTTATTGACAAGTGCCGACTTTTGCCCAACATAAGAGCGAGACGGGCTAAAGCGCCGCCATAACCACGGAACTTGCAAATCCGCTGAGCAAGGAGCCAACATGAGCGAGAAACCCCCTACTCTTCCCGGCGAGGTTACGGAGATTCGCGTTTACGGCCATTCCATGATTTTCTATTTCTGGCCGCTTTGGTTTTTCGGTTACATCTTCGGATTTTACACCTGGCTCAGTGATACTTACTTGCTTCCCGTTAATCGGCAGGAATTGGAAAAACACGGGGAAATGCACGTCACCATCATCAAAGAGGACGGTGCCAGCGTCATTAAGGCCCGCCTTGGCGATCCCGGACAAAAAGACGAGCAGAAAAAAGGCCGTGAGTTTCTTGTCCGGGAACGCGTAGCCGCCAGCAAGAACCCTGGAGTCCTGTACGCACTGCTGCTCCTGCTGGTGATTTTCATCACGAATGTACCGTTACGCGGGCTTTACTCGCTGGTGGCGTTGCTCCTGGTGATTGCCCTCGCCCTTCTCTTTGCTTACATGGACTGGTGGGAAGTCATCTTCTCCTGGTTTGGCAGGCTCTCCATTCACATGAACATGGGCTTTTACATCTTTTTCTCCACCGTACTGTTTATCCTGTGGGCGTTCGCCTTTTTCGTGTATGACAGGCTCAGTTATTGGGAAATTGCCCGGGGCCAAGTGCGGCACGTCTGGTGGGTTACCGGAGCCGTCAAATCATACGACACCACCGGCATGCACTTTGACAAACTTCGCGATGACCTGTTCCGCCATATCTTTCTCGGTTTTGGCAGCGGCGATCTCGTTATGACCCCAGGTGTACGGGCCCCTGACGTTTCTCCCGAAGAGCTTACCATCCGCAACGTGCTGCTGATTGGGCCGAAACTCAAGCGCATTCTCCGCCTGATTGCCGAGCGCCCCGAATAGTGGCGGCATTCAGGGCGACGGCAGGCGAATCCCTGCTGCTATTAAGGAGCCAGTTCTTCGGTGATCGCTTCTCGAATGGGCTGGACGAAAAACAGCGATTTTTTCTCCGAGGTCAGTTTGGCGGCCAGTGCTTCGGCTTCCTTTTTTTGCGAGTAGGGAAAGGTCTGCACACATTGCACTGAACTGCTGAAGACACCCCAGACCAGGCGCATCCGCACAGGCCTGGGCTTACGGCTTTGCCTAACGCTTCTCTTCACTTTCTTCGGTTTCTCTTCCGTTGTAAGCTCAGACCCCGCAGGCTCTTCCGTTAGGTCTACCGGTTCCTCGAAATCGCTTGCCATTTCCTGCTCCTCAGGTTTGTTGGCATTTTTGTTGGAACGCGGTTTGCGTCCCTTGGCTCGCCGTGCCCCCCCTTCGTCTTTCGCCTGGCCCGACCGCTGCCGCCCCATGACCCCCTCCTTTCGCTCCGACGCTACCCAACCTGTTGCTCATGGTTAGCCTATGGAAATTTTTGGTCAAAGCAATGCCCGTCCTCCTTTACATTCCCAAACTGGGCTGGCTACCTGTCCCAGCACACTTCTCAGGATGCCGCTCTCGGGATCTGTTCGCTGGAAGGCCAAGCTCTACAACAATTGTGTTCCGCGAGCCTTACCTGCGGGAGAGACAAACCATGACAATGTGGCGTCTGAGCCTGTTACCAGTACTTTGGCTGAGCACATCGGCTGTCCTGCCTGCTGCCGAACCCGCTCGTCCCAACGTGCTGGTCATCATTACTGACGACCAACGCTGGGATGCCCTGAGCTGCGCTGGTCATCCCTTCCTCAAAACGCCGCATATTGATCGTTTGGCCCATGAAGGTGCGCGCTTCCTTAACGCGTTTGTGACCACCTCTCTCTGCTCCCCCAGCCGCGCTTCCATGCTGAGCGGCCTATACGCTCACCGTCATGGCATCCTCAATAACTTCACCGACTATCCCAGAGACCTGCCCAGCTACCCACGCCGGCTCCAGGAAATCGGCTATGAAACCGCTTATATCGGTAAGTGGCACATGGGGGAGCAGGAAGACCAACCGCGCCCGGGATTCGATTTCTGGATGAGCCATAAGGGCCAGGGAAATTACTTTGACAATGAGTTTAACATCAACGGCCAGCGCACGATTATCAAAGGCTATTACACGCACGTCGTAACAGACTACGCGGTGAACTGGCTGCGCAAACCGCGACAAAAACCATTCTGCCTCATCTTAGGACACAAGGCCCCCCACGGCGGCCCGATCGTCCCCGAGCCTAAGTATGAGCAGATTTTCGACAACCAGACCATCACCCGTCCAGCTACCGCGGACGATTATACCGGCAAACCCGACTGGTTGAAACAGTGCCGATTTACATGGCACGGCGTCGGCGGACCATTATATGGGTTGAAAGAGTATCCTAAGTTCGTCCGTTACTACCTCGCCACAATCGTTTCGGTAGATGATAGCGTGGGCCGAATTTATAAGGTACTGCAAGACACCGGACAACTCGATAACACCCTGATTATTTACACCAGCGATAACGGTTTTGCTCTCGGGGAACATGGCCGTGTAGATAAACGGACCATGTACGAGGAGAGCATTCGGGTACCGTTGTTGGTGCGGTACCCCAAACTGGCTAAGTCTGGCACGGTAATTTCACCCATGGTTCTTAACATAGACCTGGCCCCGAGCATTATAGATATTTGCGGAGCCAAGCCCCTTGAATACTGTCATGGGCGCTCCTGGAAAGCGCTACTGGAAGGCAAGATTATTCCCTGGCGCACCAGTTGGCTCTATGAATACAACTATGAGAAAGAGTTTCCCTATACGCCCAATGTCCGCGGCGTGCGTACCGAGGAGTGGAAGTATATCCGTTATCCACACGGGGATGGTAAACCCGACCGCCACAAGGCAGAACTTTACCACCTCAAGAGTGACCCGCTCGAGCGGCACAACTTGATCGATGATCCTAAACATGCTGGTAAAGTCAAGGAGCTACAGGCGGAATTGGAGCGATTGCTAAAGGAAACCGACGGTTGGCCAGATAAAATGCCCCTTGACGAAGGGATTAAGGACGTGTTGCCCAAGTATTAGGCGTGTTCTTATCAGCGCCGCTCGATCACGATTATATCCGCACTTTTCAGTGGCAGGGACACGTAGAGCAATTCTTGTTCCTGCCGCCAATTCACCTTTTCCCCGCGTACACTTCGCACCTGAGTAGCAGCGAAGGGTAAACGCACCCTCATTTCTAAGGCGTTAATCGCCTCACCCGACCAATTAAGTAGCGTGAGCGCTGCCCCTTTGTCGGAAACTAGAAGAGGCGTTTCGACCAGAACACGAGTCACCTCGACTGGCGGGTTAACTTTAGCTGCACGCACAGGGTATGTTAGCCAATGGCGCAGGGCATCGGAAAAACCGACGGGAAGCCTATCCCGTCTCGCCGTGGCGGAACGCCAGTAACTAATCCCGGGCAAGAAAGCATAGTGCACTAAGCGACCGCGTTCATAGGGTTTTTCAACGATAGCGGGGGCCTTATCCGCGAAACGAACCAAGACTTGGTAATCGTTTGGCATTAATTCGCCACGCACGCCGTAAATAGTGGGTTTCTCCTTCTCCAAATCTAATGTACCAGCGACTGGTAATCGGTTAGCATCAGGAACCAATAATCGGGAGCGGGATTTTTCGGCAACACCAGTGGCCTGGCCGATAAGATTGCACGGCTCGTCATAACGGTCAGCAGTAGCGGCGTTGGTGATGGTCACCAGTGTTCCCCCCTGACGTAACCAGGTAAGTAAAGCCTGCTGACCTTCGCGGGGCACATTCGGCTCGGTGACATAAACGACGCGAAAGTTTTTCAAGGCGGCTTCCGTCAAATCATCCTCATCTATAAATTCGACAGGAATATTGGCGTGTTGCAAAGCCAAGTATATATCGAAGACCTCGGCCATATAATCAACAGTGGCAGCATTGAGATTGGTATTGGTAGCATCACTAATCCCCTGGGCTATAGTCATTTCCTTGCAATCCCATAGTTGCGCGGAGCGCGGCATCAGGATTGCCACAGGGGAACTAGGCACCTTACCCGGGTGGATGTAATCCTCGGCGGCGGCCAATAAACCGTGTGCCTCGCGAAGCTTGCGTAGTAAATGCGCTTTTTCCGAGTAGCAGTTGCCGGGAAAGTTATATTCAGGTCCAAAAACAAAATACTTGACCGCCTTGCCGCCATGTCCAAAAATACAGAGGATCTTCTGGATGATACCATCCTCACGATCGCCGGCAGTACGGGGGATGACGTAGCCGCCAAATTGAATGTTAGATTTCGCGGCCGCGCTACGCAGCTTGGAACAATAAAATGACCACTGATAGGCCTGGGCATCGCTGAACCAATCTTCCGTCCATAACATAGTCCCGCCACGCAACCGCGCAAACTCAAACCAGTCATGGCCGCCCATTGCTGCGTCGGGATGTTTTTTATCCGGATTATTAGCGACGGGACCAGGGACATAAAATCGCCCTGCAAAGAAATTCCAGTTAGTAAAAACGGGAATCCCCGGATAAAACGCCTTCTCCAGAGCGCGGACACAATCGCTGAAATGCCGGGCCGACTCCCACGAATAATAGCGCATCGTCCAATAATACAGCCTTTTGGACGGCAAATCGTTCACTTGGCTTCGACCGAGAGGATAAATCTCGTCCCAAGATTTAGCCCCTAAATCTTGGGGATTAAGATGTTTTTGCCGTACGTAATCGCGAAACCTTTGGAGGGCCTGCGGGTTTTCCCGAACTTGCTTGAACATTGCCGGGTAATACCAACCGGGTTCATCCGACATAGCGAAAAGAACCATATCTGTAGGCGCGAAACCAGCTTTGAGGTAACCATCCGCCAATTGCTTAGCCCAGGCATTTATGCTTTCTGGGGTGATTTTCGGATCAAATGGAAAGGCGTAGCCTGGGGGATTATAAACCGCCCAGGAGGTTTTACTAGTACCAGCTTGTGCCAGAATTTCACGAATGGGGCGAGAAGGCGGTACCATAATGGCGCTAAAGCCGGCACCCGCTAATTGCATGATTCCTTCGTGCCAGGCCCGGCGATCATCATCACCTCCAATATAACGATCTACCACAATCAGCCGATCGATCTTAGGAACAGCTTGCCCGGGCTTAGTGCCAAAAGCTTGCCAATAACGTTGATTATAGTCCGCTTGGGTGGCCACGCAAAATTGACCCGATTCTGCGGGATAAAGGAGCAGACCCAGACGCGGACCGAATAAATGCGCTTTAGTTAGCAGAAGATTCTTTCCATGCGTCATACGCACTTCGACTTCAAGCTGCAAATCGCCCTGATGCG
>BEIM01000059.1 GCA_002898995.1 bacterium HR36 | reverse complement strand
GCTATGCGGGCTACCTCAGGGGCGGGTTGCACCGTGCCCAGTACGTTGCTAGCATGGGTGAGCACAATCAGCCGCGTCTGCGGCAAAATAGCCCGGCGAATCGCCTCCGGATCAATCGTGCCGCTCCCGTCGGCAAGCACCCGTGTCAACGTGATGAAACCTGCCTCCGCCAGCGCCTGCAGCGGTCGGCTGACGCTGTTGTGCTCAAGATTGCTCGTGATCACGTGGTCACCTTCACGGAGTACCCCCTTGATCGCCATGTTCAGCGCGTCCGTGCAATTGAGGGTGAAAATAAACCGCTCTGGCGCCTCGCCGTGAAAAAACTGGTTCAGCAGGTGCCGGGCTTCATCCAGCACGTGCTCCGACGCCAGGGCCATGCGATGCCCTGCACGTCCAGGATTGGCCAAACGTGTCCGCGCAAATTCATCCATCGCCTGATACACACAATCCGGCTTAGGAAACGTCGTCGCCGCATTGTCCAGGTAAATCGTCATGTTCACTGCCTCGAGCTTGCACTTACCAGGTAGTCATGCGCCATTTCTTACGTCAGCAGGGCCACGGCGAGGCATACCATGGCACACGCATTCGCGCTAACCTCGCCAAGCTACCCGTTGATCTTTCGCCCTGTCCCTTGGTGAGCTGCCGCCCGCTGCTCTTGGGCATTGCGAGGCTCAGCCTTGGTTATCATCAAGCCAAAGACGGCCTTGATAACCCCACGCTAACATCATACGCGCCACCGCCCGCTCGCCAATTTGGTAAAACGCAGTTACGACGAAGCAACGCGGGAATGCACGAACGCATGGCACAGCGCACAGGCCAGGGCGTCCGCTACGTCGGGCGGTTGCGGAAGCATGGCCAGGCCTAGTTCCGCGCGAATTACACGTTGAACCTGATCCTTGCTGGCTCGGCCACTTCCCGTAATGATTTTCTTGATTCGTGTGGCGGCGTACGAGACAATGGGAATGCCCGCAATGGCTGCACACGCCAGGATCACTCCCCGGGCGTGCGCCATTAGCACCGCGGTTCTGGGATGGGCGTAATGCGAGTAAAGCTCCTCTACTGCCAGCACACTCGGCTTGGTCTCGTGGAGCAATTCCTCCATGCTCATCCACAAAGATTGCAAGCGGCTGGCAGTGTCCGCGCCATGGGTGCGCAGCACGCCTGCTTCCACGAGCCGCCACTTTCCCATCAGGCTCGCCACCACGCCGTAGCCAGTGATGTGCAGGCCGGGATCAATCCCCAGGATACGCACCTTGCTTCTCCATGGTCGTAAGCATGCTTTGCTAGTGAACTGTACCGAAAAGCTGGCAAAATCTCCAGTACGAATCGCCTCCGCCTGGCCGCAGCAAGATTCCCAGTCGGTCCAGCTATCAGCAGACTGGAAACGGGCACACGGCAACGCTGCTGTGCCAGAGGTTGGCGCCAACCAGCCATGCGGCCTTGCCATTTGCAGTTCAACGAACGCTCCTCACTATGCCTGGGGGCTGCAGCGAATTTGCATCACCCGGTCAGCAACTGTTGGGAATACGTTACTTTCCGGTGAAAAGTGTTCCAGGCCAGCACAGCGTTTGGGCGCAGGTAATTTTTGGGCTGTGTGGCAAGCCAGCCATCAGGATCAACGCGAAAGGCTCCAGCACGAGGAAGTGATCTGGTTACGAGCACGCGGCGGCCGTTGTCACGGCTGACCGCTGATTCTCGTACAATAGGCAACAGATAGTGGAAGTCGAAGTTTTCGCGGTAGGTATCTTGGGAGGCTGGCCGTGAGCGATTTAAACAATCATGCCCTTGCGACCGAAGCGGCTTCCGCAGCACTCCCGCCTGCAGAGAAGTCAGAGGTGGCCGAGGACGCCCAGTTGCTGGAGAAGCGGCTCAAAACTTTGGAGGACACTTGTGCCGAAGTGGGTGAACGCGTGTTGCGGTTGGAATCTAACGTCGAGCAGTTGCAGCGACAAGTGCAGGGTGTGCACGATCGCCAGGAACAGATACAGCACGAGTTGCAAGAACAGAAATCAGAACGCGAGCAACTTGGAGCCGTGGTCCAAGCTCCGTCATGGTTGATTCTGGACATGTGGAGGGATGTGCGCTTGACTTGGAATATGTTTCGGGATCCGCGTTACCGCGTGGCCTGGACGACGGTCGTTCTGAGCTTGGGGGCGCTAATTTATCTCACCGTCTGGCCTGCCGTTCGTAGCTGGGTCGGGTGGGGCTGGTCTATTCCCGGCGTGGGCTACATAGATAATTTGATAGCGGCCTATCTCGGCCTCAAAGCTTTGAGCCGAGAACTACGCAATTACGAGAATTTCCTAAGCGTTCGGGGAGCAAGATGATTCGACTGGGAGTGAATATCGACCATGTAGCGACAGTGCGGCAGGCGCGGCGGGGTCGGGAGCCGGACCCGGTTTGGGCCGCCGTCGAGGCGCAGCTGGGTGGTGCCGATGGCATTACCGTTCACCTACGCGAAGATCGCCGCCATATCCAGGAACGCGATGTCCGATTGCTTCGAGAGATCGTAGCGGTGCGGCTGAACCTGGAGATGAGTCTGGCGGAGGACATTGTACGGTTCGCTTGCGAAGTACGTCCCGACGAGGCTACGCTGGTTCCCGAACGCCGACAGGAGCTGACCACCGAAGGCGGTTTGGATGTAGTGGGTCAGGAAGCTCGAGTCCAGGAAGCTGTCAATCGGTTGCACCAGTGCGGCATAATCGTTTCGCTGTTTATCGAGCCGGATGTACGGCAAATCGAATGTGCCCGATTGGTGGGCGCGGATGCCGTCGAATTCCACACCGGCCGTTATGCCAACGCCCCCAGTTGGCAGCAGCGGCAGCACGAATTGGAAGCCCTAATTCAAGCGGCGCGGCGTGCCCATGATACGGGGCTGCATGTTCACATGGGCCACGGTTTGAATTACGAAAACGTATGTGCCATCGCAGCCATTCCTCACGTAGAGGAACTGAACATCGGCCACAGCATCGTTTCGCGGGCCATTTTCGTCGGCATGCGCCAGGCCGTCCGCGAAATGAAGGACCTCCTCTGCCACGTCCGCCGATTGGCGTAACCACTCTCTCACATGGTTTCGGCAACCGCCACTGCAGCCTCGTTGCAGAACTTCCAGGAGGCGCTTGCATTCTCGCAGCCCATATGTTAGCATCAAATGTAAATTTGCAGGTCAAGATTCCCGCATCCCCTGCACAAACAAACGTCCATTTGCTCCAGCCCAGGGCTGCTGTCTCAGTGACGAGCATTCCTGGTCTGTGCAGGATGTATTGCCGAAAACTCATTGGCCAACAAGCCCATTTCCAAAGGATACCGAAATGCGTCTCTGGTGGAACCGATTGTGGCAACGGCTGACGAAGAACTCGGAGCCTAAGAAACGTTCTCGTCCCTCAAACACTACTCCACTCCGTCTGGAACTTTTGGAAGATCGCAGTGTACCAGCGACCTTCTTAGTGCGCGATATTGTTGTTGGCACTGCGTCGTCCTCTCCGCAAATGCTCGCAGAAGTCAACGGCACTGTGTATTTTTCTGCCTTCCACCCCAGTTTTGGGGTGGAACTATGGCGTAGCGACGGCACATCAAGTGGCACGGTTTTGGTGCGAGATATTCGGCCGGGCACTGCTGGTTCTTATCCGTCCGTCCTTACAAACGTGAACGGTACTTTGTTTTTCCGCGCCAACGATGGGACACGCGGATTTGAGCTGTGGAGAAGCACGGGCTCGTCCACCGGTACGGTGTTAGTCCGGGACATTCGGCTTGGCTCCGCAGATGGAATACCGCTCCCCGCCTGGCTGACTAACGTCAACGGCACTCTCTTTTTCCGCGCGACGAACGGAACCCATGGGGTCGAGTTGTGGAAAAGCAATGGGACTTCCACGGGTACAATGCTTGTCAAGGACATCCGGCCGGGTTCCGCCGACTCCTCTCCCTCTCAATTGGTCAATGTTAGTGGCACGTTGTTTTTCCGAGCCGACGATGGTTCCGTTGGGCCTGAACTCTGGAAGAGCAATGGAAGCTCGGCGGGTACCGTGCTGGTGAAGGATATCCAGGCGGGTGCACCGGGCTCGGCGATTCACTACCTGACCAATGTCAACGGAACATTGTTCTTCCTGGCTAATGACGGAGCAGCGGGAAGCGAGCTGTGGCGCAGCAACGGCACAGCTGCCAATACCATGATGGTAAAAGACATTCGCTCCGGGCTGCTCGGTTCTGGTATTCGCAGCTTGACCAACGTAAGCGGTACTTTGTTCTTTACTGCCAACGACGGTACGCATGGCCGCGAATTATGGCGTAGCGACGGAACTGCTGCAGGCACGCTGCTGGTCGCCGACCTCGTCGCTGGCAACGGCAATTCATCCCCCCAGTCGCTTGCTAATGTCAATGGCACGCTTTTCTTTGCCGCTTCTGATCCCGCGGCCGGCACCGAGCTTTGGAAAAGTAACGGCACTGCGAGCACTACGGTTCTGGTGAAAGATATTAATCCAGGGGCCTTCTCTTCTTCGCCGACAAACCTGGTCAATGTGAATGGCACGTTGTATTTTGCTGCCTTCGCTCCCACATCCGGCAGAGAATTGTGGCGCAGCCATGGTACTCCAAGCGGCACGACGTTGGTTAAGGACATTCGCGTAGGCTCGGATGACTCCCTGTCCCTCCAGGCGTGGTTGACCAATGTCGCTGGCAACCTGTTCTTCCAAGCCAACAACGGCACGAGAGGCACGGAGCTTTGGCGGCACGTAGCCCAACCAGCGAAAGTTGTGCAAGTCTCAGTACCTCCCAACGGCCACCGAGTGACGGGCAATGTCCTGACTTTCCAAGTTTTCTTCAACCAGCCCGTGTTCGTAACTGGCACGCCTTACTTGCAGATTATCATTGGCAGCACAGTGCGGAACGTGCCTTATATAACTGGAAGCGGCACACAGCGTTTGGTTTTCCGCTATACGATCGTGTCCAACGACCACGACACCAATGGGATTGCTTTCCGCCAATATCCATCCGGCAGTGGAAAGACCACGATCTTTAGGCCGAGTGGAAGCACTATCAAAGATGCCGATGGCGTGAGCGTAACCACCAGTAACCTTAGTTTCGTGGCGCCGAATCTTTCGGGCATTACGGTCAATTGACCTTTTCTCTCGCGGTTGCAGCAGGCTAACGCCCCCGCTCCTGTAATACGTGGCGAGGATGCGCGGGACTGCACTGAGCAGCATTCGAGGATGGGCAAGGTAACCGCCGAGTGCCAAGGAATTCGTGGCCATCACTTGGGCTTATAAGTGATCCACATCGGCGATGCCCAGGCGAGATTGCCGTCAGCTTGTTCAATGCGAACGTAGTAGTAATAGGTCTTTCCCGGTTCGGCCTGCATGTCGGCGAAATGGAGCTGAATTTCGCGTTTGTTTGGTTTGGCGGAATAAACGTAGCGGTTGTTGCGAATGATATGCACCTGAGCGATGTCGGCAGTGCCAACGGCGTGAATGTCGAGTGAGGGGCGTTCCTGGGTCTCGAAAATATCCCCCATGAGGTGCTCGCCGCTACGCACCACCAGGAGGATGTTGTCCGTGGCCGCATAGCTATGGCGCTGGCGGAAGGCATCAATAATCCCCTGCCGCGATTTTTCCGTCACGAAAAGCACGCCGTAACTCATATGGGTGCTAATGTGATCGCTGGAACTCTGAAAACCGAGGCGGTATCCTTTTTCCAATGCGTTCCAGACAAACCCAGCGGGTCGGAAGCCACCAATCTGGGTTTCGGCAGTAGGGGAACGGGGAGCGCCAGGGTGCTCGTAGTTGTGGCGATGTCCCTGGTAGATCTCGACGACCGGTTCGGCCCAGGGATCATTGTCGCGCCAATCGGTACCCATATCGGTAGCGCTGGTGTGCGAAGCGCACAGGCCGCCGAAACGTTTCAGATATGCGTAAAGCAATTTGGTATCGGGAGCGCCGGTTTCTGGCGTGCCGGCCAGGTTACCCCGCGGTAAGGGGCGAATACCCCGGCGTGGTAGGATCACATTACGATGCCCGTTCGGATAGACACAACTGCGCTCGTAGGAGTGCACAGAGACGAAAATCGGCGGCAAATGGAACAAGTCGGCAGTTTTTTGAATGCGCCACCACATGTACTCATGATGGAACCCGTTGTCGTGGTCGCCATTGCCCATCCAGTCAAGGCGGCCGGCATCCAGGGCATACCGCCACGAATCCTCGAGCATACCGTCGCCATCCCGGTGCGCGGAGTATTCCGTATGGCGGTGAAACTCGCCGCGAAAGAGGGTGTACTTGCGGTCGCCTAGGGTCAAGGAAAACTCGCGAAGCCGACGAACATCCTGCAATTCGCGCTGGAACTCAGCGGTCGCGGCAGAATTCGCGGGAGAGTGGTCAGCGACCAGTTGCGGCGAGCGAGCGGTATGTGTTGGCCGCAGCACGGCCGCGAACAAGTCCGCTTGCTCGCGATTTTGTGTGCGCTGGCGATTGTCGCCGCTGTAAACGCAGAGCACACCATCCGCGTAGGCCACCGCCGCCGGGCGATTGTCCAACAGTTGCGCCGACTGGGCCAGTCGCCGTAGCGGCTCCCAAGCTTGACCATCATAACGTGTCGCGTAGGTATTCCAAACTTCGCCTGCTCCCCCTGGCAAGGGATGCATGCGGAAAAGGAGCCAAACGCCGCCGCTCTCGTCTAGCGCCAATCGGGGCAAACTGCGATTGCGAACCGCCGTTTTCTTGAGAAACGCCTGCAAATCCGCTGCGGGTCGCATGAGCTTGCCATCCACCAGGCATTTTATCTGCACCGTGCGATTGCGATATAGCGGCGCACCTGGGTTTTTGTCCAATGGGATGCGTTGAAACTGTTCCGTGGCATAATCCTTGCCCCAGAGCTCATCGCCTTCTTCGTAAGCGATCCAGAGGTGTCCCTGGGAATCGCAAGCCAGGTGCGGTCGCGCTTCGAAAGCTGGAGTAGCAGCGACGGGGATAATCGGACCCACGCGCTGCCGGCTCTCAGCCTCGAGCACTGCCAAACGCACGTCATAGTTGCCCTGGGCGTAAGTATCCCAGGCGATGAACAGGTGGCCTTTGGGATCGGCGGCGATGCTGGGTGACCAGTCGTTGGCGTCACTGTCGGAAACGAGAATCGGCTGGCCAAGGGCTTGGCCATTTTCCAGAGGCTGGGCGACAATGTCAAACTGCCCCCGACGCCAGCTTTGCCAGGCCAGCCAAATTCGACCTGCGGCGTCCGTAGTGGCCGCAACATTGAAATCAGTGCCTGGTGAGTCGGTGAGGCGTGTAATTGGCGACCAGGAGTTGCTCGCGGGCGAGTATATGCGATAGTAAATATCCCAGTTGCCGTTTCGTTGCTCGGCCCAAGCGACGCAAACATTTCCACGTCCATCTACAACGACCGTCGGCCGCCACACGTCCGCAGGGTCGTCGCTAACTGGCATGCCAGGCGACCAAGTTCGGCCGTCGAATTTGGCCAAACGAACCAGATCGCCATTGCCCTTAGGTTCCAATTCCTCAAAATTGCCGGCGAGAATCCTTTCCAGGACGTAGGGTCGGCCAGGCAGGTATTCGACGTAAGCAAGCCAAACGGTACCGTCTTTACCGCGGGCCAGGGCGGGAAAATCGTCTTCGGTTTGCCGTCCTGTCAGCCGCACTCCTCCCGCCTGACGCTGCACCGCAACCTGCCCTTTCAGCAACGTCAACGGCTTGTCGGGCGCCACCTCGCGAATGGTAAAACTGAAACCACCCTGCTCGGTCTTGACGGTTATCTGAGCGGTTTCGGGAGCATCCAGCAGAAGAGATAAGGTCGGATGCACCAGGACGGTCTTCTTTTTCGCTTTCTTATCCACGGTGGTGCGTGCGATAAAACGGTTGCCCTCAGCGCGGGCCATCGGGCCGCCGAAACTCACCTGTAGATCGAGAAGCTTTCCTTCACTGAGCTGGATTTCGCCATCCCAGCGGGTTGGCTGCTTATCCTGTATGCCCAGCTCAATTTGCAAGGCAGTAACAGTGAACGGCATTACGACAGAAGGTGGCTGGGGTCGCACAGGCTTGGGCGCTTGACTGGAGGCCGTAGGTTGCCAAAGCGTTTGCACCACTAGCAGTCCCGCGCAAATGCTCAGCACCATTCCGCTCAGCAGCAGGCAGCGTAAACTTCGGCTCATGGCGCTGTCTCCTCTTCTTCAGATTCGGCCGACATGTCGGCAGCCTGGGCACTGACTCGCCTATCTTCCCCCGGTGTTTGACCAAGCACCTCGCTGATATGGGTTCCTGGGGCAATGGGCGCTTTTTCGGGCGAAAGTTCGGTGACTTGCCGAATCTTCCAGGTTTCACCTTGCCGAACTAGCTCATAACGCACGGGGTAAATCCAGCCATCGCGACCCATTTCGTGCACCAGCAACCGGCACCCAGCTCCTTCGGTTTGCGTCTCGACAATGACCCAGCTAACAGATTGAGCCAGGCGATTTTGGGCGCGTTCGAGCAAGGTATCAGTTTGGTGGCGGAGAGAGTCGGCTAGCAGAGCTTGCAGCGCGCGTGAGTTTTGCTCGGCAACCGCCTCGCGGTAATGCACCAGCAAACTGTGCGGCTCGCTGGCCGATAAAAGTGGTTCGTCGCCGCGTCGCGAGTAAACCACAATGGCGAGCAAGAGGCCTGTCGCCAACAGAGTCATCAGCCCGCCGCGCACTGACCAGCCACTCCGCTTCATTGGTCTTTCTCCTGATTCGATAATAATTGGAGACGGCACAACCCTGCCAGGGTTACACATCGCAGAGCGCCACCGCTTGTTTCAAACCTGCTAACGGATCGCGAGTCGGAATAAACTCCTGGCCGACGTACCCCTGGTACCCAATTTGCAACAGTTTCCGCATGATAGCCGGGTAATTGAGTTCCTGATGCTCATCGAGTTCGCCCCGGCCAGGCACACCTGCGGTGTGAATGTGGCCGAGGATGTCTTTGTTTTCCTCAAGGCGGCGGATAATATCGCCATGCATAATCTGCACGTGATAAATGTCGAACAGGAGCTTGAGGCGCGGGGAGCCGATTTTGCGAATGATCCCTGCCAGCCAATCCAGGTCGTCCCCTTGGTAACCGGGATGGCCCTTCATAGGGTGGGAAGTATCGCGGGTGTTTAGGTGTTCCAGGCACAAAGTGACGCCCTTCTTCTCGGCGTATGGCACAATCTTTTTGAGGCCCACCAGACAATGCCGCTCCGCCTCGTCGCGTGGGATCTCGCCGCTCTTGGGGTCTTCCGCATCACGCCATTTGTAACCGACAAAGGCGATGACGTTAGGAAATCCCGCCTCGGCACAAGCATCAATGGCCTGGCGTGTGCGTGTGATGACCTCTTCGTGATAGCGCGGATTATTGAATCCGCGAACAAAGGGGGCGCCGGGCATGCCGTTGGGCGCGATGGCGCAAATCAGGCCGTACTTTTTCAGCACCGGCCAATGGTGGGGTTCTACCAGTTCCACCGAAACACAGCCCAATTGCCGCGCCACCTGGCAGGTTTTTTCCACATCCCATTTCTCGCCCGCTATATTGAAACACCAGAAAACAATGGATTGGCGGATGCGTCCAGGGGATTTGGCAGGCAGTTGCCACGCTGTCGCCGCACTCCCGCTCAGGGCGACGCTGGCCAACCACAAGCGCCGTGTCATTCTGCCCGCTAACGCTCTTGATGTCATGGACTTATTCCGTCCCATGTGCTTGCCTCCCGTTCACGCATCGGCTTTGTTGGAATCGGTAGCAAACATCAGCACGGTATGTAGCAAATAATATGATTTGGACGCCGAAAAGCACGCTCTACCCAGGGAGGGCTTATGCCCATGCAAAACACGGCTTTGAAAGAAGCAATTACGCGGTTCCTTCATCGTGTGCAAAAGCCCGCGCAGTACTTGGGCGGGGAATGGAATAGTGTGGTCAAGGATCACCGGCAGGTGCGCGGCAAATTGTGTTTGTCGTTTGCCGACACCTACACTTTGGGCATGAGCCACCACGGTTTGCAGGTTCTCTACACGATTATGAAAAATGATCCCCAATGGGCATGCGAACGCGCGTTTACGCCGTGGCTCGACTTTGAGAGTGAATTGCGGCAGCGCGGCCTACCGCTTTATAGCCTGGAAACATTTACATCGCTGCGCGAATTCGATCTGCTGGGTTTCAGCCTGCAATATGACGTCTGCTATACCAACATCCTCACCATGCTGGACCTGGGCGGGGTACCGCTGCACAGCAAGCGGCGAACTCTGGAAGATCCATTGGTGATCTGCGGCGGGCCCGGAGCGCAAAATCCCGAATTGCTCGCGCCGTTCGTAGATGTCTTCGTTATCGGCGACGGCGAAGAAAGTTTACCCTGGCTCATGGATCGCTGGATGACGCTAAAAGAGCGAGCCCGGAGCCGCTTTGGGCAGATGTCCCCAGAACAATCGCAGCGCGTGCGGCAGGAGTTGATTGCCGAACTGGTAGCCTCGGTGCCGGAAGGCGGCTGGCCTCCGTGGGCTTATGCCCCGATGTTTTACGAGCCAGAATACAACGGCGATGGCACGATCCGTTGCATTCGCCGCACCCGCAGCGACGTTCCCGAACAAATCTATGCCTGCCTGCTGCGCAAGGACTTTGACGAGGTGCCTCTGCCGCCCCGGCCAATCGTTTCCAATGTAGAAACGACCCACGACCGTATCCCCATCGAAATCATGCGCGGTTGTCCGTGGCAGTGCCGATTCTGTCAGTCCACGGTTATCAAGAGGCCGATCCGCATTCGTTCCGTCGAGTGCATTGTGCAATCGGCCCTCGAGGCCTATCGCAATACTGGCTACAACGAAATCAGCCTACTCAGCCTCAGCTCTAGCGATTATCCGTATTTTGAAGAACTGGTCAAGCGGATGCACGAGGTGTTCAATCCGCTCGGGGTGAATGTGTCCTTACCGAGCTTGCGGGTCAATCATCAGCTCCGCAGCTTACCAAAACTCGTCAAGGGCGTGCGGAGTCACGGTCTAACCCTGGCACCCGAAGTAGCCCGCAATGATATGCGTGAACAGATTCGCAAACCAGTGCGCAACGAAGACCTGTATGAGGGATGTCGCCAGGCCTTTGCCAACGGCTGGCGGCGTGTGAAGCTGTATTTCATGTGCGGGTTGCCCGGCGAACGCCACGTGGATTTGGACGGCATCGTCGAAATGTGCGAAACCATTGCCCGTATTGGTAAGGAAGTGCTGGGGCGCTATGCCGAGGTCACTGCGAGTGTGTCCAACTTTGTGCCTAAACCGCACACGCCTTATCAGTGGAACGGCATGGCCAGCCGCGAATACTTGGAGTGGGCGGGGGAATATCTGCGCAATCGCAAACGCCTGCGCAGCGTACGGATCAAGCAGCACAATCTTGATCGCAGTTTGCTCGAAGGTTTGTTGACACGAGGCGATCGGCGAGTAGCGGCGGTGGTCGAGGAGGCGTGGCGGCGCGGCGCGCGGCTGGATGCCTGGGATGAGTGTTTCAAACCGCAGATTTGGTGGCGGGTCTTGCAGGACCTCGGCGTGGATCTTGCTTTCTACGTTCATCGGCATCGGCCGGTTTCCGAGGTTCTGCCCTGGGACCACATCAACGTCAAACTCGGGCGCGATTGGCTCGCTAAAGAACACCAGCGCAGCCTGCTCCAACTGGAAATGCTCAAGGACGCCGTCGAAGACATTCCCAGTCCGCAATTTGTCGGCCGACCCTAACACCAGGCGCCCCTTAGTCCCTGCCTGCTCCTTCTCTGAAATCGTAAATTTGGGCGCTTCTGCATGGAAGGCGTTGCTTTGTCCAGGGTCGCTGTGGCCGCGAGTCATCGCGACAGAATGCCCCATCCATCATCCACGGCGAGCCTTATTACCCCGTCCTAAACCCACGACAAGCTGGCGCCTGCCTTTTCTGTCTCGATAGCCATGCTGCATAGCGAAGTTGCGCCGTGGCTAGTGGACATTTGGTGGTCGCAAATCGCGAGCAGC
>BEIM01000058.1 GCA_002898995.1 bacterium HR36 | reverse complement strand
CGTTTCCGCAACTCACCGTAGGGCAATTCCAGGACGGTTTGCGGCAGCTGTACGGGCAAGGGCGGATTTACCTGCACCCTTGGGCGGGCCCAATTTACGAAATCCCGGAACCCGAATTCGCCTTCCTCATCGGCCATGCACTCGTCTATTACGCTAGCTGCCGAACCGTGTGACAGCGGGGCGTCAACGAGGTTACGCCATTGCTCGGCGGAACAGTCCAGCCAGCGCTCCGGAGCACTGGCTAGCCATGCAATATTCCAAGGGCCAAGGAGCAGGCCATGACCTTGACCGCGACTCGTCATGTTCAGGAACAGGCATTGGAAGCCTTGCGGCGTCACGGCAATCCCTTCCGCAACTATTTTGCCCGCCATCCCGATGATACCATTTGCGCCCGTTATCATGTGCCTGAGCTGTACGCCCAAGAACGGGAGTTGGTGCTGGCGGCGGTGGACCTTTATCGGCAGGATGCCACGCGCCATTCCGAAGTCTTGCCGATTCTCGGCAACAAAGGTTCCGGGAAAACCCATTTGTTGCATTCGATCAAACACGGCCCAAGTCGGGGCCGGCAACTGGTGGTTACCCCCAGCACCTACCAAAAAGGGTGTGATTTTGTGGAATTTGTCTTATTCCAGATGATTGACACGCTGCTGGGTGGGGGAACGCAAGGGGGAATGCGTCCGCTGACTTATATCGGTGAGGAACTGACGCGGCGGCTGGTGCGAAATTGGCTGCAGAGCCTCGATGCCGCGGCCCGTACGGAATTGTTTCCCGCACCGCCTTTGACACGCTGGGCCCGCCGCCTGGGCTTAGGCGCCGCGCGGGCCGAGGAGCGCTGCCAGTGGTTGATCCAGTTGCTTTCCCGCTCGGGCACTTTGCCAGTCCGCCAGGCCTTACTGCAGGTGCAACTGGAACCGGCCGTGGTGTGCGAGCGGATTCGTGACTTTGTGGATCGCAATGAAGTACACAGTGTCGCCGGGCAAATGCGACGCCGGATTTATCACGGTTTCGCACGGGCCATTTTGCTGGGGCAGGAAGACGAACTGGCCCATTTCCTGACCAGCGGCTTCACGGAACTGGATTTTCAAGTACCCCCGAGTCGCCAGGAGTTGGTACTCACGCTGCTGAAAGCACTGATGGAGATCTGCTTGACGTTGCAGATTCCCGTAGTCGTGGCATTCGACCAATTGGAGGACTTATTGCTGGTGCGGCGCACCGAAGACGGGCACAAGGTGAGTGAATCGTTTTTTGCCGGGCTGGTGCAGGTGCTGCATCAGGTAGACGGGATTTGCTTTCTGATATTTGCGGAGCGGGGGCTGTGGAACCGCTTTGTGCCGAGCCTGGACGGCTACATTCAGGATCGGCTCAACCATCCGCTGCACCTGCCGGGCCATGGTAGCGTGCAGGCGATTCGGCTCGATCCACCTCCCCCAGACCTGGTGCGCAAAGTTGTGGTGGTGAGGCTGCGCGGAGCCCTGGAGCCGTTTGGCTCGGAGATTCCGCCGATTTTCCCGTTCACCGAGGAACAAGTTTTGCGCATCGCTCGCACTGAGCCGACGCTGCGCGACATGTTGCAACAATTTCGCCGACTATTTGATCGGCTAGTCTATGGTCGCGAAACCAGTGATGACCCCGAAGCGCTGCATCCGGCGGCTAGTGAGGGGGCGTACGTGGAAGTTCCACCGCCGGCACCCATCCCGCCTGGGGTCAAGGAAGTCACTATCCTGCAAGCACTGCCTTTGGACTCCGGTGACGCCCAACCGTCATCGGCACAACCAAGCTCAGGTATGGCCGAGCGCGCTCCCACTGCCACCTCGCTTTTGGAAAAGCTCTGGGAGCAAGCGCTCGCTCATGCTTGCGAACGGTTGCAACCCGAAGGGGCATTGGCGGGAGCAACGCGCGAGCTGCAAGCGGGCATGGGAGCATTGCTGCAATTGTGCCAAGAACACGGGATGAAGGTGGGCAAATGGCGGTTGCAGCATGTCGTGGCGGAATGGACATTCGGTCAGCATCCGACTTACGGTGTGTTGACCCTAGCGCAGTGGGGGTGTCGCGATGGGCAACCCTGGCGTTCAGGCGTCGGGCTGTTCTTGGGACGTGGCCCAGGCAAGTTTCGTGACCTGCAAGTCAAGCTCAGCGCCCTGGACATCGAGCCTCCTGTAGTGGACACCCTGGTCTTGTTACGGCCTGCTGACGATCTGCAACTTACGGGCAAAAGCAAAGCCTTGTGGGACGAAGCGCAATCGCGTGGCCGGCCGATCCGCTTGGAACCGCTTACACCACAAGAACTGGCGCAACTGTACGCTTTCCCACGCTGGCTGGCGTTGCTCACGGAAACCCTCCCCGAAGACTCCCCGCTCCCTAACCTGGCTGACTTCGTGCAGAGCCAATGCGATTCCTTACTGCGGTTGCTCTGTCCTGCCGCTACCGAATAAAGCGTTTTGTTCAACGGCCAGGTCGGAGCTTGCCGATATCTCTAGCGGATTCGGTCGTACGGAGGCTGACGGCTACGCCGACCGGGTCTCGCAGGAGGAATCGGACATGACGCCGAAAGAGGAAAGAAAGCGGGAGGTGTTGATCCAGCGGCTGCACCGCGTGGAGCAGAAAATCGTCCGCCTGAAAAAAGTGTTGGCACGGTTGCAAGCCCACCTGGAAGCGGTCAGACCCAAGAAGACAGCGGCCGCGTAATTTGCCAGGCAAATCGTCGCTGCGCCCAGCGCGAGACCAGCTACTGGTCCTGAGGAGGCGCTGGCGGAGGTGTGGCGGCGGTGCGGTGCGTGGAGTCGCGCCACGCTTCGGCCAGAATAGCCACCGCCTCCTCGTCGCTAAGCTGCGGAAACTCCTGGTAAAACTGCCCCACCGCCCAAAAATCTTCGGGGGCCAATAAGCATATCACCTCATCGCAATGGCGACGGACCTCGCTGAGCCGGTCGGGTGAAGCGACGGGAACGGCGACTACCAGCTGCGCTGGCTGCTGCAGACGCGCCGCGTGCAGTGCCGCTATCATCGTCGAACCCGTCGCAATGCCGTCATCGGTTACGATTACCGAACGACCGCGCAGTTGTGCGGGTGGGCGTACGCGGCGATAGAGTGCCTGTCGGCGGCGAATTTCGGCTAACTGGCGGGTGGTTTCCTTGGTGATATAATCCGGGTCTATTTCGAGCCGTTCCACCAGGCCCCGGTTCAGGACCACCTCGCCATCTTCGCTCACGGCACCAATGGCCAATTCGGGTTGGCCGGGAGCAGGGAGCTTGCGCGACAGCACCACATCCAATTCGGCGGGTAATACACGCGCCAGCGCCGCCCCAATGACCAGCCCGCCACGGGGAATGGCGAGCACCACCGGGTCTTTCCAAACCCGCTGCTTCAGTTCCGCCGCCAGCTGCTGGCCCGCACTCTCCCGATCCCGAAACATGGACTAATCCGCCATCGGTGCTGGGGCGGCTGGGCCACGACGCGGCGAATTCACCCAGCCACGGGCACCGTGTGCTTTTCGCTTCAGGCGCGCAGCATTGTCCGCTAAGGCCTTTAAAGCCTTTGGCAGGTTGGAAACGCGGAAAATGCCGATGGCTTTGCCGTTCTTGACGCCCGCACTGCAATAGGCGTATTCGATATTGATGTGCTCCTGGGCGAGAGTTTCGCAAACTTGCGCCACGGCGCCAGGCTGGTTCCGCATCTCCACCAGCAACACGTCATGCTCATCGAAAGGTAAATTCAACTGTTTGAGCACTTGGCGGGTCTGCGTGGGGTCTTCGGTCACGAGGCGAAGGACACTCCGCTCTTTCCGTTCGGCGACCGCCAGGGCCGCGATATTGATTTTCTCTCGGCTGATGGCGGTGCAAACCTGTGCCATACGTCCGGGTTTGTTTTCCAGAAACACCGAAAATTCCCGCACGCTCGTGGCCATGATTCCACCTCACTTTCCGAAAGGCTGTTTGGCTGATGCCACGCAGGTCGTAGCGTTCCCGATAGCGACCTGCTGAATCGCGGTGCGGATCGGACCCCCCTGTTTCATTGTAGCACCCGGGCTCGGTGATGCACCGGTTTTTCCGAGGTCGCAGTGCGGCCTGACAGTTAAAGTCCTGGCGGCAGGTAGAGGATCAGGATCTTCCCATCCTGCATGGTGATGGCCAGCTGTTTGCCGTCGGGCGACCAGGCCCCAGCATAACACGGTTGTGCCAGACGTTGCCCATGGACCACTTGCCGTGTTTCCAGCTTCCAGATTTTCACCCAGCCGCTGCTACCGACGCTGAGCAGGTATTTGCCATCCGGCGACAATCGCAAGTGGCTGACGAAATCCGCATGGGCTTTTGCTGGCGCATGGGGCTTGGCAGGCACTTCGGGGTCGGCGAAATCGTGAATGACCTGGCCGTCGCCGAGATTCCACAACTTGATCTGGCCATCCGCACCTCCGCTCAGCAATTGAGTGCCACCAGGCAACACGGCCAGACTGAAAACGCTGTCGCGATGGCCACGCGGAAATTCCTTCTCGTCGTAAGCACGAAGCTCGCGCACCAGGTTACCGCTGGCAGCATCTATGAGCCAAATCTTGCGGCTCAAACCGGTGGCCGCCAGTTGTTTGCCCTCTGCCAGCCAAGCGACGACGTAAAGGGGCTGGGGTTGGGGCTGGACAGCCAAGTTCACCGTCCGCACTAGCTTACCGCTGGCCAGTTCCCACAAGCGCAGTGTGCCATCGTGGCTCACCGTGGCCAGTTGCTGGCCATCGGGGCTGAAAGCTACCGCGTCCACCATTTGCCCATGCCCCTGCAACACCCGCACGGGCTGCTCCGCCGCAATGCGCCACACACGCACCGCTTTCTCCCCAGCCACACTCAGCCAAATTGCGTTGTCGGTCGGAGGAAAAGCGACGCTCACTTCCGGCGTGCTCGCCTGCTGATACTCCTGCACGGCAGCGCCAAACTGCGGCGGCAACGGCTGTCCCGGCTGCCAGGCGATGTTCAGCGCCAGCACCTGACCATTCTCCACGCCCACCAGCAACGTTGCATTGTTCGGAGAAATGGCCAGCGACCGGGCAATTCCTGGGAGGGTGAGAGCTTTCAATTCCTTGCCATCGCCGAAATTCCAAAAGCGCAGCATCTTATCGGCGCCCGCAGTGACGAAAAAGGCGCTATTGCGAGCTACAGCAATGGCAGTCACGCCCCCCGGATTGGTCGCCTGTTGCCGTTCCAGCGCGCCGGTGGCCAAGTTGACAAATCGCACGGTGCCATCGGCGCTGGCGGTGAGGGCGTGGCTGATGTTGGGTGTGACGGCAAACGTGTAAATAGGCTGAGCGTGGGCGGGGACAACACGGACACTCGCCAGACCCAGTACCGCCAGGCCAATTTTTTCGGAGCTGGCGAGCAGCGCCTGATTGTTGCTAGTAAATGCCACTTCTCGCACCGCGCCCTCCAGGGCGAAAAATTGCAGGTCGCGGGCACTAGCCAAATCCCAAATCGCACATCGGCCGTCCGCACGGCCGACAGCAAGGCGTGTCCCGTCGCTCGAAAAACTCAAGGCTGTCGCTGCAGCGGTCTGCGGTAACGCTGTCAATTCTTTGCCGTCCCCCAGGTTCCACCACCGGACAGCCTTGGCCAAACCCACAGCAACACGGCTGGCGTCGCGAGTGACCGCCAAACAAATCGGTGTATCACCGATCTCAATTTTCCGCTGGCTTTTCCCCTCCGCCGTCCAGACTTGCAAGGTCTTATCCGCGCCCGCACTCACGAGTTGACCATTAGGGAGATACCGTAGAACCAGGACGCCGCCTGAATGGGCTGGAAACTGGCGGACTTCTTTGCCATCCCCAAGTTGGTGCACCCGCAGGGTACCATCTGCCAGGCCCAGAGCAAACTGTCCGCCGTCAGGCGAAATCGCCAGTGTGTTTATATCGGCGGGCAATTTTTCCACCGACGCGCTCTCTTTTTTCTGAGCGAGGTCAATTATCCGGCAGCTCCGATCCGCCAGTGCAAACACCAAATGGGTTCCTTTCGGACTCCAGGTAGTTGCCCGAATGGTCTGGGGCAATGCCGGCAGCGTAAACTCGACCTGGCTGGAGGCGGCGTTGAAGAAACGGGGTACACGGTCGGTGCCCACCGTCATCACGCGGCTGCCGTCGGGCGCACTGACTGCGATTTGCACACGCTCGGCACTTGGCAGCAACCGCGGCGCCGGTAACGGCAGCGCCCATAGTTTCAGCAGACCGTCCGCATCCGAGGTATAAACCGCCTGATTATTCGGGTGGAACAACACCGCCGTCGGCCGGCCAAAGTGCCCACCCACGGCTGCGATCAACTTGCCATCGGCCACATTCCACAGCCGCAGCGTGCCATCCTCCGACACACTTGCCAATTGCTGGTTATTTCCGCTAAAGGACAATCCAGTAACCCGCCCAGTGTGCCCCGCACCATTCGCTATCAGTTTGCCCTCGGCGAAGGTCCAAATGCGGATGATGCGGTCTTTGCCCGCAGCAGCTATGCGATTCCCGTCTGGCGACACTGCCAGGGCCTGCAGCGGTTCCGCGGCTCCTTCCAGGGTACGGATGGGGCCGGCAAGGGGCACATCCCAGATACGCACCTGGTTGTCGGAAAACGCCCCAGCCAGAAACTGCCCGTTGGGACTAAACGCGACATGCAGCGCCAGGACGGTCTGAGCGGTCACTGGGCCGGTGAGTTTCCGCAGCTCCCTGCCCGTAGCTACTTCCCATAGCCGCACGCTGTTATCGAAACCTGCACTGGCCAGCAACCGCCCGTCAGGACTCCAGGCCACGTGGTACACCAATTCTGTATGGCCGGTCAGTTCTCGCGCCACTGGGAGCTTGTCGGGTTTCTGCCCACGAAGCCCAACAGACATTATGACCAGCCCAAGCATGCACAGCAGCAGGCTACTCCAGCGCGTTGCGCAACCGCCATAGCCGATCATTGCAAAATTCTGGCCCCCGAGACGTGGTCGTGGCCATTTGCGAGCTCGGGGAAGCCCACGGAACCGTCGCAACCAACCGAAACCTAAAGACCGGCGGCTTAACCATCTTCGTGACAAGTTCGTCATGGAT
The DNA here is from genome assembly GCA_002898995.1 of bacterium HR36. Classification (GTDB taxonomy): domain Bacteria; phylum Planctomycetota; class Planctomycetia; order Gemmatales; family HRBIN36; genus HRBIN36. Next base: position 5,002 of record BEIM01000058.1, on the reverse strand, counting down.
TCTGCTCCCATATTGCACTTGGCGGCAGGTTGTTTCGGCAGGCAGGCTTTCGGTAGGTTACGGTTTGGGGATTACCGTTAGTGTGCGGAGCATCAGCGCGGTTGTCCAGCACTCGCCACATAGCAAACCGGCTCGTGTGCCATATAATCAGCAAAAGCGCCCAAACGATTGACCCCGTCCTACCGCTTCAGGGAGTGGCAGCGATGTGGCAACGAACCGGCTATATTAGCGCCATCTGGCTGGGTGTGCTGGCAGTGACGGTAGCCCAGACGGCTTCTCCACCGCGCTATGTCCCTGCCCAGCCTGGCTCCGCGGTCAAACCAGCGTCTGCGAGCCAACGATATTTAGCCCGACCTGCTGCACCACAGAGCGTTTCCCCTGGCATCACACCAGAGCGGATCTGGGAAGAACTCAAACGTCTTTATCCGCACAATCGCATTCACGACCCGGCTGAGCAGCGCAAGGGTTTCCTCGTCCATCCCGATTTCGAGGTAACTTTGTTTGCCAGCTCTCCCTGGGTAATCAACCCCGTGGCCATGGCGTGGGACAGCCAGAATCGTCTGTGGGTCATCAATTCGCCCATGTATCCCCAAGCGTTACCCGGCCAACGCCACATGGATTTCATTAGCGTGCTCGAAGACACCGACGAAGATGGTGTAGCGGACAAGTGTACGATTTTCTACGACAAACTCTACGTTCCGACTGGGTTGGCTCTGGGGGACGGTGGAGTTTATGTGGCCAATCAGCCGGATTTGCTCTTCCTGCGCGATACCGACGGCGACCTTCGCGCAGATGAGGTGCGGGTGTTTTTGAGCGGCTTCGGCACGGAAGATAACCATCACGCCATCAGTGCATTCCGTTGGAGTCCCAATGGCCGATTGCTGATGCTGTCTGGCATTTTCCTGCACACGCAAGTGGAAACTCCCTGGGGCGTGGTCCGCATGGATGACGGATGCACTTTCGAGTTGGAACCCCGGAAAGTGCGCCTCGGCTTTTTCAACGTCGGCACCGCGACTAATCCTTGGGGCATCGCCTTTGATAAATGGGGGCAATGTTTCTTGACCGAAGGCCCGCAAGGGTGGATCTGGCACCTCAATCCCGGTTGTATCTCCACCAAACCACGCGAACGCACGCCGGGCACCCCTGCACCGAAAGCTTGCGGTAACGAGTTCCTCTACAGCACGCATTTTAGCGAAAAATATCGCGGCTTGATGGTGCTCAACGCCTTCAAGAACAAGACGGTCAACCTGTACGAATTCAGCGAGGACGGTGCGGGTTTTGCCACCCGCGAATGGCAACCGTTGCTCCTCGCGTCCAACGAACCGTATTTCCGGCCGGTGGACGTGAAAATCGGCCCCGACGGCGCCATTTACATTGCGGACTTTTTCCAAGAGATTATCGGCCACATGCAGTATGAGTTCCGCGATCCGCGCCGCGACCATCTTAACGGGCGTATCTGGCGCATCACCCAGAAAGGCCGGAAACCTCTCCCGCGCCCGCAATTGCATGGTCTGCCTGACGAACAATTGGTGGATCAGCTCAAGTCGCCAGAAGGCTACATCCGCGACATGACCCGCCGCATTCTGTATGACCGGGCGGCCGATCCCCAGCGGCAGCAGCAAATCGCCGCGGTGCTGCGCCGCTTTGTTGCCCACCTGGATCCAAAGGATCCCGAATTCGAACACCATCGCCTGGAAGCCCTGTGGGCGATGCAAACGATTGATGTCGTGGATATACCGTTGCTGGATGCCGTGCTCTATTCGGCGAGGGCGGAAGCACGCGCAGCAGGAGTGATTGTGTTACGCTATTGGCTGGAATCGCTGCCTGCAGCGGAGGCGCTGGAACGGTTGGCCAAGCTGATAAGCGATCCCCATCCGCGGGTACGTATGGAGGCGCTGGTAGCCCTCAGCTACATTCCGCAAGCGCGGGCGATGGAGATCGCCGCCCGGGCCGCCGATTTCCCTATGGACCGAACCTTGCAATATGCCTTTCGCCACACGGCTGTGGCCTTGCGTGACTACTGGTGGCCGGAGTTTCAGGCAGGCCGGCTCGATTTCGACGGGAAACCCCAACGTGTCCAGGCGGTGCTGACCGCGGTGCGCGCGCAAAGTGTCGGGGCACTCCTCGGTCTGCTCAAAGCCGGCAAGATTCCCGCGGATCGGCTCGAACCTGCGCTCCTGCTCATCGCCGCCTCGGGTAACCAGGACGAATTGTTCGAAGTTTTCGAATACGAGCGGTTGGTGAGCATCTTGCGGCAGGCAGGCCGCGATTACGACCCGCATCTGCACGCTCGGTTGCTCGAAGCGCTGGGCGAAACGTGGCGCACCCGCAAAGCGCAACCGCGCGAGGTGGCGACTCGTTTGGAAGTATTGTTACAATCGCCACACGCGGAAGTAGTAGCAGCAGCAGCCCGGCTGGCCGGTTTGTGGCGACAACAATCCGCACAGAGCACCTTACGGAAAATCGCCCAGCGCGACGATCTCCCCTTGTATGTCCGGCAAGCCAGTTGGGAAGCGCTGGTGCAGCTGGGCGACGACGCAATCGCCACCTTGCTGACCGACTTTAGCCGTGCTGCTCAGCCCCTTCCTTTACGGATCGCAGCGATTTCCGTTTTGGCCCAACGTGACCTGCCAAAAGCGGCCCAGGCCCTGGCCGATCTGCTTACGGTTGACCCCGGCGCCAATGACCTGACCCCCGCTGTAGCCGCAGTGCTGACCCGGAAAGGAGGGGCGGATGCTTTGGTGCAAGCCGCTAAGACGCGTTCCCTGAACGCCGAGGCGGCGAAACTCGCCCTGCGTTTTGTACACAGCGCCGGCATCACGCGCCAGCCCTTGAACGATTTGTTGACCCGTGCTGCGGGCAGTAGCAGTCTGAGCCAAGAGTTGGCGAAGACCGATTTACGCCAGCTTCTGGAAGAAGTCCGCACCAAGGGTGACCCGTTCCGTGGCGAACTCGTGTTCCGCCGCAAGGACTTGGGCTGCCAGTCTTGCCATGCCATTGCAGGCGGTGGGCCGCATGTCGGCCCAGACCTCGAAGGTATCGGGACCAGCTCACCCCTGGATTACATCGTCGAGTCTATCCTTGTGCCGCAAAAAGCTGTGCGCGAGGGTTATGCTTGCGTTACCATTGCGACGCGCAATGGCAAGATTTACCACGGCGTGCTGGCTAGCAAGAGCGCTAAGGAGGTTGTTATCCGCGACGGCGCTTCCCGCCAGACCCTCTCCATCCCTGTCGCGGAAATCGAGGAAATGGCGGACGCTCCTTCCATCATGCCGCAGGGTCTGGTGGACCAGATGACGCGTCAGGAGTTCCTCGACCTGTGCCGATTTGTCAGCGAATTGGGCAAGCCTGGCCTCTTTGCCACGCCGAACCTGCCCGTCTTCCGCACCTGGCGTATGCTGCAATCCCCGCAGCCCGACTGGAGCCAGTTGACTGGCGAAGATATAGTACGACTAAGCCGGGATCCCTCTGCGGTGTGGGTGAGCGTGTATAGCAAGGTGTCGGGTGAGTTGCCACTCCAGGACTTGGGTGCGGGTGCGTATGCGCTAGTGCAGACGCAGATGGAGGTCGGGACTGGTGGCCAACTGAAGCTCGTGTTGAATTCGCCGGCTGGCCTGACTTTGTGGCTCGATGATCGCGAAATACCGGTGGCGCGCGAAACTGTCATCACGGTTACGCCTGGGACGCACCGATTGACTTTCCGCATTGACAAGCGCATTCGTGGCGGGGTAGGCCTGCGCGCCGAACTGGAAACTGTACCTGCTTCGCCGGCTCGTGCCCAGGTAGTCAAAGGGCCGTGAGCTTCGCTCCGGCATCGGCGAAAGCGAGTCATCCCCCTTGTCTGGGCACGCTGGCGAATGTTTGCAGTGCGGGAGCAAGGGCTGATGGGAGCCCGGAGGCCCGTGCAAGCCTAACTTTCACGCCGCGTGGAACGCTTGCCGCAGCCCGGCCAGTGCTTCGTAGCCGTGGTGGGCATCCACCACTACTTCGATGCGGATTTCGCTGGTGCTGATCATGGCGATGTTGATGCCACGGGACGCCAGCGCCCCAAACATGCGACGTGCTACGCCGGTATGGGTACGTACGCCCACGCCCGTCACGCTGACAACGGCAATCTGCGGTTCCACTAAAACCTGTGCATCGGGCCATTGCCGCTGGGCGAGCCGTTGCGCTACTTCAGCGGCGCGCGCCACTTCGCTGCGCGGCACACTGAACGACAATTCCGCCCGATCGCAGCCATTCCTGACACTGTGCACAATCAAGTCCACATTGATCCCAGCCTGGGCGATAGCCGCAAATAATTCGGAAAGCACAGCGGTTTGCCCTGGCACGTCCACGAGGGTGACCCGGCCCTGGCTCTCGTCCAGGGAAATGTAGCTGACGACGATGTCTTCCAGCTGCTCGAGCCGGCCGGTTACCGGCAGATCGGAAGCAAGCAACTCGCGCAGGTCGGCACCGCAGCCATCGCCGCCCACCGAGTTCCGCGTCGGCAAATCAGTGCGTGCGGTGTGCAAACCGAAAGCGCGATGCACTGCCCGCAGCGCCCGCGCCCCATCTGGTTTGTCCACAAGGGCGGAAATTTTTATATCCCCGGTGGTGACTGCCTTGACCTGGACAGCAGCATCGGTTAGGGCACGGAAGAACCGTTCGGCAACACCCGTGTGCGTACGCATTCCTGCACCGACGACGGAGACCTTGCTCACATTGTCTTCGTAGCGCACCTCGGCTCCCAGTTGCTCTGCCAGCTGCCGGACTACTGCCAGAGTCGCGGGCAAGTCATTGCGCAACACCGTGAAACTGATCTCGGCACGCCCAGCAATACCCAGGTTCTGACAGATCATGTCCACGGCGATGTTACTGTCGGCGATCGCCGAGAAAATGCGGTGGCTCACCCCCGGCACATCGGGAACCCCCACAATACTGACCCGGGACTCCTCTTTGGCAATGGCCGCGCCACAAACCGGCACTTGTAACATCCACTCCGTCTCCGGCATGATCCATG